>JAFMFC010000041.1 GCA_017856375.1 Ilumatobacteraceae bacterium
TGAAGATGATTCCTTCTTCGCGGTACCAGTTCAAGATGCCGTCCATCGTGTCGTCAACGGCGAGGATGAAGCACGCGCTCGCCTGCTGCGGCACACCCTTCACGCCGATGTTGAACCACACCGGCGAGTTGAATGCTGCGCGCTGCGTGACGAGGATGAACTTCAACTCATCGCGGAATGCATCTGCCTCTGCGGTGTCGGCGAAGTAGCCGCCTTCGATGCCCCAGTCGGCGATCGTGTCGGCGACGCGATCGATGACCTGCTTGAGCGACGTCTCGCGCTCTGCGGTGCCGGGCGTGCCGCGGAAGTACTTCTGCGCGACGATGTTGGTGGCGTTCAGCGACCAGGAGACGGGGAACTCGACGCCGAGCTGTTCGAAGGCGACGGTGCCGTCCTTCCAGTTGTTGATGCGTGCATCACGCTTCTCCCACGCGACGAGGTCGTAGGGATGCGCGGATCCGTTGGTGAACTTGCGACGAATCCCGATGGTGAGACGCTCTGGCGCGAGAGACATGTTGGGTGTTTCTTTCTCTTCGATGTGGTTGCTACTAGAACTCGATTACTTGAAAACTGAACTGACGAACTGCATTGCTCCAACTACACGGTCCTGGACGAACGTCCAAGGGGGTTGGGCCGTCACCACATCGTGGCCCCCTCGCGGAGACCACAACATGTTGTGGTGAACCCATCCCCATTGCAGGTTCGCCCACAACTGGTAGGGGACGATTACAGCATTGTAATTCCCCCCTGTCAATCATTTCCGAGCCCCATCGGGCGGGCTCGGGCCTGATTTCGACCAGGTGTGCAACCGGCACCCCCCGCCTTTCCCCCCAACACAGGTTCAGGACCGCCCAGTCCCACAGCTGCCGTGTGGCGTATGTGCAAAAAGGCGCCGGTTGCGAGCCGCAATCTACGGCCGCACCCCTGTGAGAAGGAAGTGGACAACCGTGTGAATTTCGAAATCTTTTTGGGGAAAGCCTTGTGGAATGAGGCGTTCAGCCTGGGGACAACCTGTTCACAAGCGGTGGACAGTCACCGGTATTGCGTTCAACACCGCATTTCCCGACAACGGATCAAGCGCGTCGTGGTCGGTGAGCACATTCGAGTTCACTCCGGCGTGCTCACCAGCTACACCCATTCGCGTTCCTTCCTTGTCGTGGCCCCAGCCATGCGGAAGGCTTACTACCGAAGGTCGAATGTCGTCGGTCACTTCTGCTGGCGCCACCACCGCACCCACTCGACTCTCGATGCGCACGCTTGCGCCATCTTCGATTCCCAGTCGCGCCGCATCCAACGGATTGATCTGCAATGTGCAGCGCGGCTTGCCCTTGACGAGCACATTGACGTTATGCATCCACGAGTTGTTGGACCGCAAATGTCGTCGGCCGATCAGCAACATCGACTCATCGATGACGTCGCGTGACACACGCAACCGTTCGACATCGGCGATCAGCGCCTCATGAGCGAGTTCCACCTTGCCACTCTGCGTGCGGAGAATTTCGGGTATCCGTGGCTCAAGAGGGCCGAGATCGACTCCATGAGGTTGCTTGCGCAACTCGTTCAGCGAAAGCCCCCCGGGTCGCACTCCGAAGCCGTCACCGTATGGGCCCGTGCGCAGCAGTAGGTCGAGCATCCGATCGACTCCCACATTCGCCGATAGCGCGCTCAACATCTCGTCTCGATTCCTGCCGAACACGATGTTCGTTGGATCAGCGATTGCCGAGTCCACCATCTGAGCGATCACTACATCGTCGATCATCTTCGGTTCGGCATCGGGCCCGAGTCCTTGGGCGATCAGTGCCAACTTGGCGAGAATCTCCCACTCGTCCGGTTGATCTGGTTCTCGTTCGAACACGGGCTCGCTGTAGTTGGCCATATTGCGCACCGAGAACATGGTGAATGACAAATCGAAATGACTGCGCTCCAAGTGCGAGGGTGGCGGCAAGATGACATTCGCGTGGCGCGTGGTCTCGTTCAAATAGATATCGATTGACACCATGAAGTCGAGATCGTCGAGAGCGCGATCGAGTTGATTTGAATTCGGGGTCGACAACACGGGGTTGCCCGCGAAGGTGACTAGCGCACGCACCTGCCCACTACCTGGCGTGAGGATCTCCTCGGCCAACAGCGCGGAGGGCAACTCGCCAAGCGCCTCGGGAAAGCCGCGCACCCGTGTGCGGCCGCGGCCCGTAACGAAACCCTTGCCTTTGCCCGACGTCCCCTTCGTGTTTGGTGAACCTGCTGCTGGCAACGGGAACATCGCCCCACCGGGACGATCGAGGTTTCCCGTGATCACATTCAATACGTCCACCAACCACGAGTTGACGGTGCCGAACGACACGGTGGTCGTGCCGATTCGGCCGTACACGCTGGCCGATTGGGCATCAGCCAACTCCTTGGCAAGTCGACGGATGGTCGAGGCAGAAACTCCCGTTGCTCGCTCCACCGACTCGGGCGTGAAGTCGGCAAGTGCCGACCGCACTTCTTCCACACCCACGACATGGCTGCGCAATGCGTCACCAACGTCTGCCCTGCCGGTTCGGAATAATTCACTTGCAATCGCCGCAAGCAGCAAGCCGTCGGTTCCGGGACGAATTGCCACCCATTCATCTGCGGCGCGTGCAGTCTTCGTCATCCTCGGATCGACCACCACCACCTTTCCGCCTCGCGCACGAATCGCTTCCATGCGACCGGGAAAGTCCGGCGCCGTGCACAAGCTGCCATTCGACTCGTACGGATTGGCGCCGAGCATCAATAGAAATGACGTGCGGTCTAGATCGGGAACTGCAACCGTCACCGGCGTTCCGAACAAGAAACCTGAAGCCACTTGCTTGGGAATTTGATCGACCGTTGATGCACTAAAGATCTGTCGCGTTCCGAGACTGCGCAACCACACGCGGTTGTACAACAGCCCAGAGAGATTGTGTGCGTTCGGATTACCCAAGTATGTGGCCACAGATTCGCGACCGTGACGCTCGATGACGCTCGTCAAACCTCGATGAACCTCAGCCCACGCTTCTGACCACGACACCTCGACGTGCTCGCCGTCGCGCTTGAGCAGAGGCTTGCGTAGGCGATCCGGGTCTTCGTGTAGTTGCTTTAGCGTGCTGCCTTTAGGGCAAATGAAGCCCTTGCTGAAGGCATCTTCGCGATCACCACGAATGCGCTTGATCTCGACGCCCTGCACCTCGATCTCCAGGCCACACGTCGCCTCACACAAAGGGCACGTGCGATACGCAACGCGGGCGTTCGACATGGGCTCATCCTGCCATAGGCTCCCCGAGCATGCGTCGGCTGTTCCCTGATCCTCAGGATCACATCACGGTGAACGACGCCTACAACGTTCCGCGGGCACGCAAGGCAACGGCGAAGGCGACGCGACCGACGGTGGGCATGTGCATGGTGCAAAGCATCGATGGCTCCACGATCGTGGGGGGAACCTCACTCGCTTTGTCGGGGCCGGCTGACCGCGATGTTTTACTCGGGTTGCGCAAGATCGCCGATTGCGTGCTCGTCGGCGCAGGCACGGTGCGCCAAGAGGGGTATGGCCCACCCAGCAACAAAGTGCTCAAGGTGGGAGTGGTCACCAGCTCTGGGCAGGTGGATCTCGATACCCCGTTGTTTGCCAGCGGGGCCGGTTTCGTCGTCGCTCCGCTCGATGCACCGCTGCCACCGACCTCCGTGCGGGTGGTGCGAGCCGGTCATGGTCGCGCAGATCTCGGTGCCGCGCTGGAGCAGATCGAGGGCAATTTCGTTCAACTCGAGGGTGGCGCAGCGCTCAATTCGGCAATGTTCGAAGCCGACTTGGTGGATGAAATCAACCTCACCATCAGTCCACTGATCGTCGGTGGCGAGGGCAAGCGCCTCACGCACGGCGCAACCGATTTACTGCGGAGATTCACACTCGAGCATGTGCTCGAAGATGACGGGTTTCTCTTCCTGCGTTACGTGCGCTGAGCGCGCTCGCTGTTGGCGTGCTTTTCGAGCAACGCCAACTCGCGCCGGAAATCTGCAGCATCGTCGAAGTTCTTGTAGACGCTGGCAAAGCGCATGTACGCAACTTCGTCGATAACGCGAAGTTCGTCGAGCACGGCAAGACCAACTTCGTTGCTCGACACTTCCGTGCCGCGACTACGGAAGGAATCCTCGAGTCGCTCGGCGATCTCCTCGATTTGCGTCTCGTCCACTGAGCGACCTTTCACCGCCGCCAGCATCCCCGCCATCATCTTCTGGCGGTCAAATGGCTGACGCCCGCCGTCACGCTTGATGATGAACAACGGCAGCTCCTCGAGACGCTCGTAGGTGGTGAAGCGGTACTCGCAGCGCAGACAACTGCGGCGCCGGCGGACTGCGGTGCCCTCTTCAGACACTCGCGAATCGATCACCTTGGTGTCGTCGAATGAACAACTGGGGCAATGCACCGAGAATTCACAGTACACCGCCAGAACCAGCCAAATCAGTCAATGTTTTTTGGGGAAAGTTTTCCAGGAAGTGTGATTCAGGGAATCAACACCACTTGCCCAACACGCAGCGACGTGCCGTTGAGCACTTCCAACTGATCAACGATGTCGGGAATGTTGCCAGAGGGAGCAATACGCTCGGCAATTGCCCACAGGTTGTCGCCTTCTTGAGCAATCACGTATCGCTGTTCGACGGGCGTGTTGACTTCTCCATTGGCCTGAGCTCGAGTGGCGGCAAAACCGCCACCGATGAGCGCAACCGAGAAGAGGCCTACCCCGAGGCGACGGCGGAAATAGGTGGATTTGCTGACACCCCGACGAGCCGGCGTGCGGGTGGCCTCGCCAGGGACCACCAGCCGCAGGTGGTTGCTGCGGCGGGCAGAGCGCAGGTGAGTGGGGTGCTGCTGAAGGGCAAGTGCCATGGTGTCTTTCCTTTCGAGAAACCCTGTGGGGGCAGGGGTTTGAGGGGGTTTGAACTTGTTGGTAGACACCCTAGCGAACAGGTGTTCGGAGTTTGCGGATCGTGCGAACATATGTTTGACTTTGGGGGCGAACAGGCGTACGCTCATTCCATGACTTCCGCCCAGCCCGCCCCCCAGCTCACCGACCGCCAACGCGGCATCCTCGACTTCATCGAGATCAACATGCGTGAGCGGGGATACCCCCCGTCGGTGCGCGAAATCGGTGAAGCCGTTGGCCTCAGCTCGTCTGCCACGGTGCATAACCACCTCGCCACCTTGCAAAAGATGGGCTATCTCCATCGCGATCCCACCAAGCCTCGGGCAATCGAGGTGCGTTACGAAGCTGCCACCGGCGTGGCCATGGAGCGCCGACCGACGAAACACGTTCCGCTTGTCGGCGATGTTGCCGCCGGCGTCAACGTCTTGGCTCAGGAGAACGTCGAAGAACTCGTTCCCCTACCGATGGACTTCACCGGCGACGGCGAACTGTTCATGCTTCGAGTCCGCGGAAACAGCATGGTGGATGCAGGAATCCTCGATGGTGACTTCGTCGTGTGCCGACAGCAGAGCACGGCGAACAACGGTGACGTCGTCGTGGCGGGAATTCCCGGCGAAGAAGCCACTATCAAGACGTTCAGCAAGCGTGGCAATCAGGTCACCCTCACGCCATCGAATTCACGGATGAAGCCGATGACGTTCTCAGCCGAAGAAGTGTCGATTTACGGCAAACTTGTCACGGTGATGCGCCGCCTCTAGGCGGTGCGCACACCGAGGCGTTTGGCCATCAACTGCAACTTGTCGTCGGGTTGCACCACGGCAACACGCACGTTGTTGGCACCACCCGCTCCATAGAAATCGCCGGGGCTGACGAGCGCACCACCTTCGGTCGCCAATCGTTCTGCAAACTCCCATCCGTCGCGAGCGTCGAACCACAGATAAAAACCACCTGCGGGTAGGTCGATCGAGATGCCCGACCACGTGCTCAACACATTTGCCACGTATTCGAGGCGCCGGCGATACACGGCCGCCTGTTCGCGCACCGAGTCATCGTCGCCGAGTGCCACCACTGCCGCGGCTTGTGCGGGGCCGGGCACCATCAAACCCGCGTGCTTCCGCACCTCTTTTAGATAGTGCACGATCTCGGCGTCACCCGCGTAGAAACCCACCCGCAAACCGGCGAGGTTCGAGCGCTTGGACAACGAGTGCAACACCACTACCCCGTCCAAACCGTGTTCCAGTGCAGTGTGGGGCGAACCTTGCCAGGTGAACTCGACATAACACTCGTCGCTAAATACGGGAACACCATGTCGACGACCCCACGACACCACACTCCCCATGTCATCCAGAGCACCTGTGGGGTTGCTCGGGCTATTCATCCACAACATCAAGGCACGGCCGGCGTCGTCAGCACTGATTGACGACAAATCAAGACCTCCAGAAGCGGTCATCCGAACCGGTACAGCACGACAACCAGCGAGCGTCGCGCCCATCTCGTAAGAGGGATAGGCAACTGACGGATACAACACCGTGTCTTTGTTGGGAGTCCGCAACTTCATCCATTGAGGAGTGGTAACCACGAACTCCTTGCTCCCCACCACGGCAGCAACTTGATTCAGAGGAACCTCCACGCCGAGTCGCCGCTTCATCCACGCCCGCGCAGCTTCACGAAGTGGTTCAGTACCGATGCTTGGCGGATATCGCCGTTCGCTGTTTGACGATGAAAGCGCCTCGACCACCCTGCGCGACGGTGGATCACACGGATCGCCAATCGAGAGGTCGATTGCACCGCCCTCGTGACGAGTAGCGATCGCCTTCAACGCATCGAGTCGGTCGTACGGGTATGGGGGTGGAACGAATCCTGCTGTCATGAACCAGCCCTCACTAGTCGGCTTTCACCACAAACTCGGCGAGTCGACCCGCCGAGGCATCAGAAAGGCGCGCACGGACACGTATGCCACCGTCCTCATGGGAGGTGGAAACCACTTCACCTTCGCGATGGATCGCTGCCATGACATCGCCTCGATCGTACGGCACCATGAGCTCCACCACGATGGCGATGGCGCGCATGCGATCACCGATTGTGCGCAACAACACATCCACACCTTCGCCCGTCTTTGCGGAGATCGCTACCGATCCAGGATGTTCTTGACACAACTCCATGGCCTCAGCCCGTGCAGTATCCAGTTTGTTGAAGACCAACAACTCGGGCACATGCTCGGCCCCAATTTCCCGCAACACCTCGCGGACCGCAGCAATCTGACCGAGCGGATCCGAAGACGTCGAGTCAACGACATGCACGAGTAAATCACTCGTCGCCGTCACTTCCAGCGTGCTCTTGAACGACTCGACCAACCCGTGCGGCAGTCGACGCACGAAACCCACCGTGTCGCTCAGCAGCACAGGCTCGCCTCCGGGAAGAGCCAGACGGCGAGTGGTGGGATCCAGGGTCGCGAACAATCGATTCTCTGCCAATACCCCGGCATCGGTGAGATGGTTGAGCAATGTCGACTTGCCGGCATTGGTGTAGCCGACGATTGATACGAGCCCGAGCCCACTTCTCGTGCGACCTTTTGCCTGCTCTTTGCGTGTCCGCGAAAGCACCTCGAGTTCGCGCGACAACTTTGCAATTCGCTCTTGAATACGGCGTCGACTGAGTTCCAATTTCGTTTCACCGGCACCCCTCGTTCGCGTGCCGATACCGCCGCTCTGCTGTGAAAGCTGCCCCGACGATCCCTTGCGCATTCTCGGCAGCCGATAACGCAGCAATGCAAGCTCTACTTGCGCCTTTCCTTCAAGCGAATGGGCATTTTGCGCGAAGATGTCCAGGATCACTGCAGTGCGATCGATCGCCGTGCGTCCGAGCAGCTTCTCCAAGTTGAACTGCTGCGCCGGAGAGAGCTCATTGTCGAACACCACGGTGTCTGCATCCACCGCCAAACACAGCTCTTTGAGTTCCTCCGCCTTCCCTTTGCCGATGTAATAGGCGCTGTCAGGTCGGTCTCGACGCTGAGTCATTCGGGCAGCTTCGATTGCCCCCGCAGTGTCGATCAGAAGGGCGAGCTCGTCCAGGCTCTCGTCAGTTTCGGTATCGGTGGTTCCGTCAAGTGTCACCCCCACGAGAACGATGCGCTCGCGCGTCTCGCGAGAAATCAGGGTTTGACCGAGGGCCTCCTGGTACGGATTGCTCACGCTTCAACCGAGGTGCGCAAGAGGTGGCGTGACGGCCCCACCAGAGTGACACGACCGGGAGAAGGCTGATCAAGAATCACCCGCACGTCGCCACCGTCCATGTGCACCGTCACGGCTTCGGTCGATTTCGGTACCAGCCCCCAGCGCTTCGCCGCCCAGGCACTGGCACATGCACCAGTGCCACATGCTGCGGTGATGCCCACCCCACGTTCATGCACGCGCATGGTGATCGCATCGGGCTCGGGCCCCGGCTCCACCACTTCAAGGTTGATCTGGGGCACAAGCTCGCCGAGCTGCTGCAGCGGCACTACTGCTACGTCATCTACGCCCACTACCGAATGAGGATTACCCACTGAAACGTGCACAACGGGCCGCATCGGATCACACTGCAACAACCCCCAATTACTCGGCTCCTGAAGCGGGGTGATGGCGCCCATGTCGACCGATGCGACGACGGTCTCCTTGCCCGCGTCGGACACTCTCACGAGACGCTCGCCAGCCAGCGTGTCGACTCGGTACTCGACATCGCCGGTGTGACTGTAAAGAAGGGTTGCAGCATGTGCAAGACATCGAATCCCATTGCCACTCATTTCTGCGGTCGACCCGTCAGCGTTGTACAAGCGCATCGACAGGTGCGTCTCGCCTACTCGACCGAGGATGAGTAGGCCATCTGCACCGGGGCCCGTTTCCGCATTGCACACCATTCGAGCAATCGACGGCCAATCCGTGCGCGAGTCGTGATCGGCCGCATGGACGAGAAAGTCGTTGCCCAACCCGCTCAACTTCAAGAGATCCAATGTCGCCACTTCGCTCAACTCTACGAACAGTGGGACACGACGACGGGGGCTACTTCCGCAATCGGGTCTTCCAGTACTCGCACCCAATTGATACGTGGGTCACGCCTGAACCATCGCTCTTGACGAACCGCGAACTGCTTGGTGTGGGTGATGATGTCGGCGATCGCCTCGTCTCGCGTGCATTCACCCCGGAAATGGGCGAACAACTCTCGATAACCAAGGGCTTGCGCTGCGGTGTGCGACGGCGACCGGTCCTTGAAGATCGATCGCGCCTCTGCCTCGAAGCCCGCGTCCATCATCCGGTGCACTCGCTCGGCAACCCGCCTGCCGAGCGCCTCGCGCTCCCAAAGAATGCCGATCTGTTGCACTCCGTTTGGCGGATACGCGTCGGTTCCCGGCCCCGTGGCGCTGAACTTCTCACCACTTCCCACGCACACTTCGAGAGCCCTGATGATCCGACGACGATTGCCGGGTTCGATCTTCTCCGCCGCTTCGGGATCAAGATCGCGCAAGCGTCTCATCAGTGCGGAGGTGTCGGCCACGCGCTCGAGTTCCATTCGAATCTCGGGCCACTCACCAGGAAACGAGAGATCGTCGATCAATGCGGTGAGATACAAGCCCGTACCCGCTACCACGAGGGCGACATTGCCGCGTAAATGAATATCTCGAATTGCCGCGCGTCCCGTTGCTTGAAAATCCGACACGGTGAACCGATCACTCGGATTGACGAGATCGAGACAGTGGTGTGGAACAGCTTCGCGATCTTTGGTGGTGGGTTTGGCTGTACCGATATCCATCCCCCGATACACCTGCATCGCATCGCAGGCCACGATCTCTACCTGTCCAACTTGGGATGCCACCGCCATGCTGACATCGGATTTTCCACTGGCCGTAGGGCCGAGCACGACGACTACAGGGCCATCAAAGTTCACGTCAGATTGCAGCCTGCACCGGCAGACGTACGCGGTGCGTGGGGAGATGGGTCACCTCACGCAACACGCCGGAGAGATGGAACCGCGCAGCATCGGTGATCTCCACCATCCCGAACGTTCCCACCCGCAACTGATCCTCGGCAGTGAAGTGCACCAGCTTGTTCTGTCTGGTTCGTCCCGTGAACATGTCGGGATCGCGCTTATTGCGACCTTCCACCACCACTTCCTCCAGGAGGCCAATACGTGCTCGATGTTTGCGAACAGCAGAACGATCGAGCACCACTTTCATTCGGTCGAATCGCTCTCCGGCCACGCTCGGCTCCACAAAGTGATCGGTCATCTCCGCCGCAGTCGTTCCTTCACGAGGAGAAAAAATGAACAGGTACGCGGAGTCGAATTCGGCTTCCGCTGCTATCTCCATCGATTGCTGGAAATCATCCTCTGATTCACCAGGGAAACCAACGATGATGTCGGTGGACACGGCAAGATCATCGATGGTCGATCGAGCTTCCGCCAAACGGTCGAGATACTTTTGGGCCGTGTAGCCACGATGCATCAACGACAGCACCCGATCCGACCCGGATTGCAGTGGATAGTGCAAGTGCTCGCAGATGGTCGACTTTGCCCCCATCGTTTGCAGAACATCGAGCGTCATGTCCTTCGGATGCGGGCTCGTATAGCGAACACGACGAATCCCCTCTATGTCGGCTACACGCGACAGCAAACTCGCAAATTGTGGCCGCAACTTAGTCTCGGTTGAACCAGCCTTACGTGCAGCAAGCGCCAAGTCTCGTCCGTAACTGTTCACGTTCTGACCGAGCAGCGTCACCTCCGTCACTCCGGATAAGACGAGCATCCGCACCTCGTCGACAATCTCATCTGCCGAGCGGGAGATCTCCTTGCCTCGTACTGAAGGCACGATGCAGTACGCACAGGTGTTGTCGCATCCAATCTGGATCGTCACCCAGGCGTTATAGGACGTCTCTCTTCGTGCTGGTAATGCACTGGGAAAGAGCGCATGGTCATCCAGCACAGCTTCGTCGAAGATCTCCGTTACGGCACCTCGATCGCGTGCCGTTCGCAACAGTTCCGTGGTGCGGTGAACATTGTGCGTACCCATTACTACGTCCACGTGGGGTGCCTTCTGGCGCACGATTTCACGATCTTTTTGGGCTAGACACCCCGCCACCACGATCTGGCGACCTTCTCGAGCTTCCTTCCACGGCTTGAGCCAGCCGAGGGAGCCGTACAACTTGTCGTCAGCGTTTTCCCGAATACAGCAGGTGTTCAGTACCACCACATCAGCCTCGGCTTCCACGTCAGTGTGCTGCATGCCGTCGGTCTCGAGAAGTCCAGCAATGCGCTCGGAATCGTGCGCATTCATTTGACAACCGAAGGTACGCACGTGGAACTTGCGGTCGAGCACGAAAAAAGCCTACCGACGCACCAACTAGTGAGTCTGGTAGGCGATGGCAGCCCCACCGACTAGCACGGGAGGGCGCGCTAGTCGGTGGGAAATCAGTTGATCAATCGAGGTCGATTGGCTCGTCATCCTCTTCGGTGAAGCCTGGTGCTTCATTCGAAACATCGACACCGGACTGCTGACGAACTCGCTCGGCGATTTGCACCATGATTTCGGGGTTCTCGATGAGGTATGTCTTGGCGTTCTCACGTCCCTGACCGAGCTGTTCACCCTCGTAGGTGAACCATGCCCCCGACTTCTTGGCGATGCCGAGATCGACTGCCATGTCGAGCACCGCACCTTCGCGACTGATGCCCTTGCCGTACATGATGTCGAACTCGGCCTGACGGAAGGGTGGGGCCACCTTGTTCTTCACCACCTTCACGCGCGTACGCGAACCGACGACTTCCGGGCCGTCCTTGATCGACTCGATGCGACGAATGTCGAGACGCACCGATGAATAGAACTTCAGTGCACGACCACCTGTCGTGGTTTCCGGTGTGCCAAACATCACGCCGATCTTCTCGCGTAGCTGGTTGATGAAGATGAGGATGGTGTTTGACTTATTGAGGTTGGCGGTGAGCTTGCGCAGCGCCTGGCTCATGAGTCGAGCCTGCAGGCCCATGTGACTGTCGCCCATTTCACCTTCGATTTCGGCACGTGGAGTAAGTGCCGCCAC
Organism: Ilumatobacteraceae bacterium; assembly: GCA_017856375.1. Taxonomy (GTDB): domain Bacteria; phylum Actinomycetota; class Acidimicrobiia; order Acidimicrobiales; family Ilumatobacteraceae; genus UBA3006. The sequence continues at coordinate 11,981 of JAFMFC010000041.1, forward strand.
CGAGTCGATGACGATCACGTCGAGCGAGCCAGAGCGCACCAACATGTCGGTGATCTCCAGGGCCTGCTCACCAGTGTCCGGCTGGGAGATCAGCAGGTTGTCGGTGTCGACTCCGATGGCACTGGCGTACACCGGATCGAGCGCATGCTCGGCGTCGACGTACGCACAGATGCCACCGTTGCGTTGGGCTTCGGCCACGACATGCATGGCAAGCGTGGACTTACCAGATGATTCGGGGCCGAAGATCTCGATGACTCGCCCGCGCGGCAGACCGCCGACGCCAAGGGCAATGTCGAGGGGCAAGGCGCCAGTGGATACCGCCGCCACCCGCATGGACTCCTTTTCGCCCATGCGCATGATGGAGCCCTTACCGAACTGCTTGTCGATCTGGCCAA
>JAFMFC010000042.1 GCA_017856375.1 Ilumatobacteraceae bacterium
GTGTTGATGACCTTGCCCTTCGGACCGATCACTTCACCGACCTTGTCGAGCGGAATCGTGAAGGTGATCACCTTCGGCGCGCTCGCGGCAAGTTCGGTGCGTGGTGTACCAATTGTCTGGTTCATCACGTCGAGGATCTTCAGGCGTGCTTCCTTGGCCTGCTGCAATGCGGCGGCGAGCACGTCGCTCGGAATGCCGTCGATCTTCGTGTCGAGCTGCAAAGCAGTGACTGCATCGGCCGTACCCGCGACCTTGAAGTCCATGTCACCGAATGCGTCCTCGGCTCCGAGGATGTCGGTGAGTGTCGTGTACTTGCCGCCGTCGTAGATCAGACCCATCGCAATACCGGCTACGGGTGCCACGATCGGCACGCCGGCGTCCATCAGCGACAAGCTCGACGCACACACCGAGGCCATCGAGGTGCTGCCGTTCGACGAAAGCACTTCGCTGACCAGACGCAGCGTGTAGGCGAACTTCTCTTGATCGGGCACCACGGGGAAGAGCGCGCGCTCGGCGAGCGCTCCGTGTCCGATCTCCCGACGCTTCGGGCTACCAACGCGACCCGTTTCACCATTGGCCCACGGGGCCATGTTGTAGTCGTGCATGTAGCGCTTTGAAGTCTCGGGCGTGATCGAGTCGATCATCATGTTCATCTTCGGCATCGCCATGGTGAGCACGTTCAGCACTTGGGTCTCGCCGCGCTGGAACAACCCGGTGCCGTGCGCCGTGGGGATCAAGCCAACTTCTGCCGAAAGGGCACGCAGGTCCTTCGGGGTACGACCGTCGATACGAATGCCATCATCCACCACGCGCTTACGAACCAACTTCTTGGTCAGCGAGCGAACGGCTTCCTTGATCTGCTTTTCCTGACCAGCGAACTGACCAGGCTGATCGGCGGAACCGGCAAGGGCGACCAACGTGTCGGCCGTGGCCTGGTCGATCGCCGCATTGCGCTCTGCCTTCAGGGCAATGCGGATGGCGGGCTGCAACTTGTCGGTTGCCGCACGCTCGACGGCAGCAAACAACTCGTCGCTGTAGTCGAGAACGGGCGTGTACGCGAGGGGCTCGATCGGACCGCGGGTGGCGATCACGCTGGCCACTAACTGGCGCTGCAGCTTGATCGATTCCTTGATCCACTTCTTCGAAGCGTCCAAACCATCGGCGATGACTTTTTCATCCACCTTCGGTGCGCCGTCGCCGTAATACACGAAGCTCTTCTCCGTGCCACCGGCTTCGACCATCATGATGGCGACATCACCGTTGTCGAGCTCGCGACCGGCGACGACGATTTCAAACGTCGACTCCTCACCTTCGGTGAACGTGGGGTGAGCGATCCAGTTGCCGTCTTGACCGTAGGCAAGACGAACTGCACCGATTGGTCCATCGAACGGAATGCCGCTGACCATGAGAGCTGCGGACGACGCATTGATCGACAGCACGTCGTGCGGATTCACCTGATCGGCACCGATCACGGTGATCACGATCTGGGTTTCGTTGCGATAGCCGTCGGGGAATGCGGGACGCAACGGGCGGTCGGTGAGACGGCACGTGAGAATTGCCTGCTGACTCGGGCGACCTTCGCGACGGAAGAACGAACCCGGGATCTTGCCGGCTGCATACGCACGCTCTTCAACGTCGACGGTGAGCGGGAAGAAGTCGATGCCGTCACGAACACCCTTGGCGGCATTCGCGGTAGCGAGTACGGCGGTGTTGCCGATCTTGGCAACTACTGCGCCCTGTGACTGAAGGGCGAACTTGCCCGTTTCAAAGGTCAACTGTTTGTCGGTGCCTGCAATCGGCGCCGATACGGAAATGGCCTCGGCCATGTTGGTTTCCTTTCGTTCCCTCGTCGACTCTCGACTTGGGTGTTATGGAACGACCAACCGATTCCCAGTCGGCCTCGTCGCGATCTGCACCGCGGCGGAGCCGACTGACAACCGGCCCTGGGCCGTTCGTTTTTGCTTCTAGAGAATCGCCTGGCGAGCGCTCAGCGACGCAAGCCGAGGTCGTCGAGCAACTTGCGGTACTTCTCGATATCTCGGGCCTTGACATAGTCAAGCATTCGGCGGCGACGACCGACCATCATCAACAGACCACGACGACTGTGGTGGTCCTTCTCGTGACTCTTCAAGTGCTCGGTCAACGAATTGATGCGTTCGGTCAGCAGTGCGATCTGCACTTCCGGCGAACCCGTGTCGGTCGCATGCGTCCGGTGCTTGGCGATGGTGTCGCTCTTGGGCGCGGTAGCCATGATTCTCTTTGCCTTTCTGGTTCCCGTTTCGCGGGAGTCGGAATGGTCGCCTGGGCCGAATTGCCCTTGGCATCACATCAGAGCGGGAAGCCCCAATGGACCCCCTCACCCTACCGAGGAGCGCTCATCGTTCCCCACGGCCTGCCCACATTGCTCCGAAACGCTCGTCAGTAGTGTGAATTGCCGTGTTCACGGGGATCGTCGAGGAAAAGGGGCAGATCTTGTCCCGCGCCGGTGATCGCTGGAGATTCTCCGCTTCGACCGTGCTCGAAGGCAGCGCAATTGGCGCGTCAATCGCCGTCGACGGTTGTTGCCTCACGCTTGTCGCCACTGACACGCGTAGTTGGTGGGAAGCAGATGTGAGTTCCGAAACCTTGTCGCGCACAACGCTCGGCGATCGTCGCGTTGGCGATCATGTCAATCTTGAACGACCGATGGCGCTCGGCGAACGGCTCGGCGGGCATCTCGTACTGGGACACGTGGACGCCACCGGCGAAATCGTTTCGCCTGCGCCGAACCTTCGTGTGCGAATTCCTGCAGCGCTCACCAAGTTGCTCGTGGAAAAGGGCTCGATCACCGTGGACGGCGTGAGTCTGACGGCATTCGATATCGACCGCGACTCGTTCAGTGTCGCCGTCGTCCCGCACACCGCCGAAGTCACCACACTGGGTGATCGAAAGAGTGGTGACCGGGTGAACATCGAAATGGACATGCTCGCAAAACATGTCGAGCGCCTGGTGGCGCCACACGCACGGCGCAAACGATGGTGGTCACGATGAGCGATCTCGAGTCACTGCGTAAAGACATTGACGAGATCGATAAGGCAATCGTCGAGCTGCTCGCCAAACGTATGGACGCTTGTCGTTCGATTGCGGAGGTGAAGGCGCGTACCAAGGCACAGGTGATCCAACCTGAGCGCGTGCGCAACGTGCTCGTCTCGCGACGTCAATGGGCGATAGATGCGGACATCGATGCGGACTTCGCCGACCAAATCTTCCGGGCGATCCTCGCCGAGACACATCGCATTGAGTTGTTGCACGACCGCGGTGGCGAAGCGCCAAAGAAGGACGCCGACACCCTGACGAGCGCTCTCGATACGGTTGCCGTGCGCATCGATCATGTCGTAGTCGCCGTTACCAATCTTGATACGGCAACATCGTTTCTCGAGACGGTCGGATTCAGCCTCGAGAATTCGAGCGACCCCGGTATTCGCGTCGCAAACGCGGGAGGGGTCACCGTCGTGCTCGTGGGCCCTGACGGCGATCCCGCGGTGCGCAAACATCTCGACGAGCACGGCTCGGGGGTGCAGCACATCGCGATCGAGGTGCTCAATGCAAAGTTCGTCCAAACTGCTTTGTCCGAGGCTGGCATCCCAATGCTCACTGATGTCGTTGTCGACGCGGCTGGTCACGAGCAGCTCTTCACCGTGAAAGACCCGGCCACGGGGGTGCAAATCGGGTTTATCAGCCGCACCGGTCACCGTGAGGCGATAAGCGGCGACAACGTGCGAGCACTGTTCCGCGCCCTCGAGGCCCTATAGGCCGATGCGTTCTTGCGAACGCCGGAATCTGCAAGTACTTTGAAGCTGCACGACAAAGGCGATCGCCGTCCCACTTCTAACAAGGGTCGGCGATTCAGTCGGGCGCTGACAATCAACAATTTCTTCTAGTCAGGAGAGACACTTGTTCGACGCTGGTCAGCGCACGCAATGCGACAACCTCGTGCATGCCTCACTCGATGAGCTCATGGCCGAGGCCCGCCAAATTCGGGATCGTCGCTTCGGAACGCGAATCACGTATTCGCCGAAAGTATTTATCCCACTCACCATGTTGTGCCGGGATAAGTGTGGCTACTGCACGTTCGCCCAGCCACCCGCACGATTGACCAACCCGTACCTCAATCTCGACGATGTGCTGACCATCGCGCGGCGCGGAGCGGACGCCGGCTGCCACGAGGCACTCTTCACCCTCGGAGAGCGACCCGAACTGCGCTACGACGTGGCGCGTAGTTGGCTTCGCGAACACGGTTACGACTCCACCGTGCACTACGTGCACGATGCCGCCGCATTGGTGCTGAAGGAGACGGGTCTCTTGCCCCACGCCAATGCCGGGGCGTTGTACCGCGACGAACTTGCCCTACTGAGAAAAGTGTCGCCGTCCCAAGGAATGATGGTGGAGACGTTGCGCAACGATCTCGAATGCCACCGCGGCGCTCCCGACAAAGATCCTCAGCGCAGGCTCGACACACTCGACTTCGCAGGCGAACTCTCGGTTCCCTTCACGACGGGAATCCTCGTCGGTATCGGCGAGACACGTGAAGACCGCATCGATGCATTGCTGGCGATCGCTGATTCACATCGCAAACATGGACACATCCAAGAAGTAATCGTGCAGAACTTCCTGCCCAAGCAGGGAACCGCGATGCACCGAGCCGAAGCGTGTCCGCAGGATGAGTACCTGTGGTCGATTGCCGTGGCGCGAATTCTCCTCCCCGAAGATATCCACCTGCAGGCACCGCCGAACTTGAGCGACGACTTCTCGCCACTCATCGACGCGGGAATTGACGATTGGGGTGGCGTGTCACCAGTGACCGCCGATCATGTCAACCCCGAACGGCCCTGGCCGGCAATCGATCGGCTCTCAGAGGTGTCACAGTCGCGTGGCAAGAATCTCGCGCCACGACTCACCATCTATCCGGAGTTCGCTTCCCATCCGTCGAGGTGGCTGGATCAGTCGTTGCACTTTGCCGTGCTCGACCGCAGCGACGCCGAGAGTGTGGCACGCGACGACCGTGGGTCGGTTTGGCCACAGAAGTTCACCCAAGCGGACGTGGTTCGTGACGGCGCGGAAGTGGTGCTCGTAGGCAAGCGCTCGTCGCAGTGGTACTCGGGAGCGACCAATACCCCCGATCAGTTGATCACCGACGATCAAGACGTTTCAGTTGGCGGACGAATCGGAGAAATTCTTCGCGGTCTTGGGATGGGTCATCGATTGGAGGAAGACGACATCGTCGCTCTGTTCGCGGCACGAGGGGCCGAGGTTCGCGCGATCGCCGCATTGGCCGACCGCTTTCGTCGCGAAGCAGTGGGCGACACCATCACCTGGGTGCACAACCGCAACATCAACTACACCAACGTCTGCACCTTCAAGTGCAAGTTCTGCGGCTTCTCCAAGGGGCCACTCAGCCTGAACCTTCGCGGCAATCCCTACTTGTTGACCCTTGATGACATCGCCGAGCGTGCCCGCGAAGCATGGAATCTCGGCGCAACTGAAGTGACCCTGCAGGGCGGGATTCATCCCGACTTCGACGGTGACTATTACATCGACGTTGCACACGCAGTGCGCGACGCGGTTCCCGAGATGCACATCCACGGCTTCACCGCACTCGAAGTGACCGAAGGAGCGCGTCGACTGGGCCAGTCGCTGGAGGACTATCTGTTGCGCCTGAAGGCAGCCGGCCTTGCTTCGCTGCCAGGAACTGCAGCCGAGATCCTCGACGACGAAGTTCGTGCAGTGTTGTGCCCCGACAAGATCAACACCGCGGAGTGGCTCGAATGCCATCGAGCCGCTCACCGCATCGGCTTGCGTTCGAACATCACGATGATGTTCGGTTCGATTGAATCACCGCGCAGTTGGGCACGCCATTTCGTCGTCACGCGTGCGCTCCAGGAAGAGACGGGTGGCTTCACGGAGTTTGTCGGACTCCCCTTCGTGCATATGGCGTCGCCCATCTACCTACAACGCAAGGCACGACGCGGACCAACCTTTCGCGAGACGATTCTCGTACACGCGATTGCGCGACTCGTCTATCACGGGCTGATCGACAACGTGCAGGTGTCGTGGACGAAGATCGGTGTGGAGGGTGCACGCCAACTCCTTCGCAGCGGCTGCAACGATCTCGGCGGAACGTTGATGGACGAAAACATCTCCCGCGCAGCTGGCGCTAGCCATGGGCAGAAGATGACCGAAGAGGCTTTCGGCTCGTTGGTCTCCCCACTCGGACGTCCGCTTGTACAGCGGTCAACGCTCTACGACAGGGTGTTGCGTACCGCGGCGATGTCGTCGGCCAACTGAGTCCGCAAGGATTCAAGGCCGTCGAATTTTCTCTCACTGCGGAGGAACTTCTCGAACGTCACCCGCGCTCGTTGCCCATAGAGGTCTCCAGAAAAATCGAGAAGGTGCGCCTCGAGCAGTGAATGATCAGAGTGCTCGACGAACGTTGGTCTCCGTCCCAGATTCACCGCGCACATGAACGTACGCGACTGTTCGTTGATATAGCGACCTGCGTACACGCCGTCGGCCGGGAGACACATCGCCTGCGGTACGGCGATGTTGGCCGTGGGAAATCCGATGGTGCGCCCACGTTGGTCGCCATGCACCACCTCGCCACGAATCTCGAATGGTCGACCCAACAACTGGCCAGCGGTCTCCACTTGACCACCCGCAAGAGCACGTCTGATGGACGTGGAACTAACTGGCTCCGCTACGCCGTCTGCGCGCGGGATGAGTTTCACGGGTTCGACACGAAATCCAAGGTGCTCCCCCATGTCGCGCAACGTGGACACGTTTCCCTGGCGTCGATGGCCGAAGTGAAAATCCTCGCCAACCACGATTACCTTCGTTTGCAAACCACCGATCAGGATTTCGCGGGCAAACTCATCGGCAGTCATTCGCGCCTTGTTTTCATCAAACGTGACCACGCGCGTTGCGTCCACTCCGGTTGCTGCAAGTAGCTCGAGCTTCTGCTCCATGTCGGTAAGTAATTTCGGCGCCGACTCAGGCCTCACCACCGACGCCGGGTGCCGATCGAAGGTGACCACCACGCTCTGGCATCCCATGGAGTTCGCCAACTCACGAACTTGGGCGATTACCGCTTGATGACCACGGTGAACCCCGTCATAGGCACCGATCGTGATTACAGACGGTCGCTGAGGGGCTTTACGGTCGTCGTCGGTGATTACTTGCACGGCTGATCACAATACTGGCTCGGCCAAAACGACCTCTGGAACCGCTTCACCATCGACCAACTCGTACACACCAATGAGCGCACCTCTTTGATTAACGAGTGCCCACGGACCTTCGCCTTCGAATTTCGGCAATCGACGACCGTTCGCCACCAATCGTGCAGTCTCGTCATCGACCGAAATCTTTTGGACAAGGCGAAGAGCTTCGATCGCGGGCAACAACTGAGCAGAGTCGATTGGCGCAGACTCGCTCTCATCGAACGGGCCGATCGAGTGTCGCCGCAATTTGCGCAAGTGTGCACCGCCTCCTAGTGCTGTCCCCAAATCTGCCGCCAAAGATCGAACATAGGTGCCCGAGGAAACGGAGACGTCTACGAGAAACACCAGCTCTTCGCTGGTCGGCTCGACGGTGAAGTGATGAACCGTGACCGGTCGAGCCTGGCGCTCGACCTCCACGCCTTCGCGCGCCAGTTCGTGCAGTCTCTTGCCGTCCACCTTCAAGGCCGAAACCATCGGCGGCACCTGCATGATCGAGCCCGTCAAGCTTCGTGCTGCTGCACGAACATCGTCCAAGGAAACATGTGCCATGTCGAATCGGCCAGTGACCTCACCGGAATCATCAAGCGTGGAGGTAGTCACCCCCAACACGACTTCGGCCGTGTACCGCTTGTCCAACCCGCTCAACAACTTCATCAATCGCGTGACGTACCCGACCCCGACGAGGAGAACTCCGGTGGCATCCGGGTCGAGCGTGCCGGCGTGACCAATACGCTTTTCGCCCAACCGTTTGCGAAGCATCGCTACGACATCGTGGCTAGTCATTCCCGCCGGCTTGTCAACAATGACGAGTCCATGTCGGGTGGGCGGTCGACGCCTCGCCATCTCTACCGGTCGTCGTCTTGCTGACGATTGCGCATTGGATCGTTGCGCAACAACTCTTCGATTCGACTTGCAGCGCGAATCGTCTCATCCGGCTTGAACTGAAGCACGGGCGTTCTGCGCGAGTGAACCTGTTCGGCAATCGCCTTTTGCAGCCGCTTGCGGTGCTCGTTCAACGCCTCGACGATCTGCTCGTCGCCCTCCGAACCCTGGAGTGAGTCGTAGAACACGATTCCCCTGTTCATCTCCGAGTCAACGTCGACTGCAGTGATGGTGACGAACGCAAGTCGATCGTCATCGATGCGCATCAACTCGTCGGCCACCACCTCGCGAACGGTTTCACTCATTCGAGCTGCACGCGGATAACTGTGTCGACGACTCTTCGAGGACCGACGTGGAGGTTTGCCCATCGTGATTCAGCCTTCCCGTTGATTCGCCGTGTCGCCCATCTACGATACGGAGACCATGGCAGCAAAGCGCGCAGCGATCACGGGCAACGATCCGCAGACGAAAGTGCCCTCCTTTCGTTACACCGCTTCGCTCGCCAATCAGATCGAGTCCAAGTGGCAGGACCATTGGGACGAACGGGGCACTTTCCATACGCCCAACCCAGCCGGCCCACTCAGCGATCCTGCACGGGTAGCTGCACGGGAAAAGTTGTTCGTGATGGACATGTTCCCGTATCCATCAGGAGCCGGCCTGCACGTCGGCCACCCGCTTGGCTACATCGCCACCGACGTGTACGCCCGCTTCAAGCGGATGATGGGCATGAATGTGTTGCACACGCTCGGCTACGACAGTTTCGGATTGCCGGCAGAACAGCACGCAATCGTCACCGGAATCCATCCACGGATCAATACCGAGTCAAACATTGCCAACATGCGCCGCCAACTGCGCAGGCTCGGCCTCGGTCACGACCAACGGCGAAGCGTGAGCACCACCGATGAGGACTACTACCGATGGACGCAGTGGATCTTCCTGCAGATCTTCAACTCGTGGTACGACGAGCAGGCTGGACGCGCCCGACCGATCAACGAACTGATCGCCTTGTTCGAGTCCGGAAAGCGTGACACCGGCAACGGGCCGTGGTCGTCACTCTCCCCCAAGGAACGCGGCGAGATCCTCAATCGTCATCGTCTCGTGTATCTGTCTGATGCACCCGTCAACTGGTGTCCAGGACTTGGCACCATCCTCGCCAACGAAGAAGTCACCGCTGACGGCCGTAGCGACATCGGCAACTACCCCGTCTTCAAGCGCAACATGCGCCAATGGACCATGCGCATCACCGCCTATGCCGATCGCTTGATCGAGGATCTCGACCGATTGGACTGGCCTGAGCCGATCAAGTTGATGCAACGCAACTGGATTGGTCGCAGCGAGGGAGCGCGTGTGCGCTTTGCCTCGACAGCAGGCGAAATAGAAGTGTTCACGACCCGCCCGGACACCTTGTTCGGTGCAACATTCATGGTGTTGTCACCCGAGCATCCGTTCGTTGGACGACTCGTCACCGACGATCACCGTGCGGCTGTACGCGACTACCAGGAGCGCGCTCGTTCGCTGAAAGACGCAGATCGACAAGACGACACACGAGACAAGACGGGCGAGTTCACGGGCGCCTACGCAACGAATCCGGTGAATGGAAACCAGATACCCATCTGGATTGCCGACTACGTGTTGATGGGTTACGGCACGGGCGCGATCATGGCCGTTCCCTCGGGCGACCAGCGCGACTTCGAGTTCGCCCGCAAGTTCGGACTCCCCATCGTGGCCACCCAGCAACCGCCTGATGCGTGGTTTGCGGATCGAGGAATCGAACCGACCCTCGACTGCTCAGCGTGGCCCGAGGCGTTTGTCGGCGAGGGCACGTACGTCAATTCGAAGAACGACTCGCTGATCCTCGACGGAATGACCAGCATGTCCACGGCCAAGAGTTCGATGAACGTCTGGCTCGAGTCCAACGATTACGGAACATCAGCGATCACGTACAAACTTCGCGACTGGCTCTTTTCACGTCAGCGCTACTGGGGTGAACCATTCCCGATCGTCTACGACGAACATGAGGCACCGGTAGCCGTACCGCTTGAATTGCTGCCTGTACGCCTACCCGAACTCGACGATTTCAAACCGCAGGCACTCGACCCCAACGATGATGTGACCCAACCCATCCCGCCGCTTGCGCGCGTGCAGGAGTGGGTGAATGTCGAGCTCGATCTCGGCGAAGGCAAGAAGCGTTACCGCCGCGAGGTGAACGTGATGCCGCAGTGGGCGGGATCGTGTTGGTACGAACTGCGCTACCTCGACCCCACCAACGACCAGTCGTTCGTTGACAAGGAAGTCGAGCGCTACTGGATGGGGCCAAAGCACGAAGGCCACACCGGCGGCGTCGACCTCTACGTCGGCGGCGTGGAACATGCCGTGCTGCACTTGTTGTACTCACGTTTTTGGCACAAGGTACTGTTCGACCTCGGTCACGTCTCGAGTGTCGAGCCATTCCACCGCCTCTTCAATCAGGGCTACATCCAGGCCTACGCCTATCGAGATGCGCGGGGTCAGACGGTTCCCGCCAACGAGGTAGTTGAACGAAATGGCGAGTACTGGTTCGGTGAAGAGAAGGTGACTCGCGAGTACGGCAAGATGGGCAAGAGTCTGAAGAACGTCGTCACACCAGACGAGATGTACGACGAGTTTGGCGCCGACACATTCCGTCTGTACGAGATGTCGACTGGACCCCTGGAAGCCTCGCGGCCGTGGAATACCCGCGACGTGATCGGCATGCAGCGCTTCTTGCAGCGCGTGTGGCGAAACCTCGTCGACGAAGACACCGGTTCGCTACGCGTTTCCGATGACACTGCTCCTGTCGACTTGTTGCGCGAGACACACAAGGCGATCGCCGGCGTGGCTGCCGACATGCAAAATCTTCGCTTCAATACCGCGATTGCCAAGTTGATCGAGTTGAACAATGCGCTCACCACTCACGTCACCGAACACGGGGCTACACCTCGCGTGGTGGCCACCGCGCTCGTGCAGATGCTCGCGCCCCTCTGCCCGCACGTGGGCGAGGAACTCTGGGAGCGTCTCGGCAACAGTGACACCGTCACCTACGTGGACTTTCCGCAAGCTGACCCGGCATTGCTTGTCGAGGACACAATCGAGATTCCCGTACAGGTGAACGGCAAGCTCCGCTCAAAAGTCACCGTGGATGCCGGCGAGTCCGATGACGCGATCAAACAATTGGCACTCAACGATCCGAAGATCGTCGCGATCATTGGGAATGCTCAGCCGAAAAAAGTGATCGTGGTGCCGAAGAAACTGATCAACATCGTCCTGTAATCAGCGACTTGTCGGGCTTGCCCGTCATCACCGCCACGATTCGCCGCACCCCCTTCGACGACCAACTCCGAATGCGCTGGTTATCGGCGTCGAGCAAACCCGAGTCAAAGGTGACCCACACCGACGATTCAATGCGACCTTCGGCGATGGCGAGAATCTCGTCGACCTTGGGGTGTGACGCTCGCACATTGAGCCCGTCCGCGTGCTGCACCGCGAGCCGCGCCAACTCTGGAGAGTTCACGCCAACGATGATCTTGGGTCGAGGTTCCGGCAACGGAAATCCTGCAAATTGTTCGTCGCGATCGCGTGACCACACTCGCTTCATCGATTCGAGGTGATCGACCAACGCGGCATGACGCTCGGCGAGTGTGACGGGAATCGAAAGACCAGCCGCAGTGAGTTCTCCCGCAAACGGCGAATCGGGTGATGCGCCGGCGCCGATACCGAGCGTGAAACGCCCACCGCTCATCTGCTGCAGCGTTGCCGCAGCGTTGGCCAAAAGCGCGGGAGGACGCAGTTGCGCATTGGCGACCAATGATCCGAGCCCGATGGTGGACGTAATGGCAGCCAGTCCTCCGAGAGTCGTGAAACACTCCGGCATCGACGGCGCGTTCATCGAACCGCCAGAGAGATGATCGGCAACCCACACGGTGTCGAAGCCCGCACGTTCGGCGAGCACCACCAGTTCGGCAAGCTCAGAAAACCTGACCCATCCGTGATTGAACTGGATGTCTAGGGCGAGGCCGTCCCCTCGAGTGACGGACATAGTGGTGGAGCTGAGGGGAATTGAACCCCTGACCTCTTGCATGCCATGCAAGCGCTCTACCAATTGAG
>JAFMFC010000043.1 GCA_017856375.1 Ilumatobacteraceae bacterium
CCTGCCGCCCAGTGGCTGGGGTGACGTGGCTCGCAAACATGACATCACGATGGCTCTTGACATGATCAACCTGCGCATTGACGGTGTCGAACGACGAATGGATCTGATCGAAAAGCGCATGGAAATGATCGAGAAAAGAATGGATGCAATAGAACGACGCCTTGGCATCGTGATCACCGTCGGACTTGCCATTGGCTTGGCCCTGCTCGGTTTGCAGGTGCAGATCATGCTCAGCCTCGCGGGCTGAGTTCGCTCAGGACGGTCCCGAGAACATTCCGCTGCGCCCTGCAGACCTGCCAGGCGCCGCTTCTTCCTCGAAACGAGCGATCTCTGCGCGTCCCACCACGTGCCAGTGCACTTCGTCCGGTCCGTCAGCCAAACGAAGAGTTCTTTGCGATGCATACAGCCTCGCAAGCGGCGTCCACTGCGAAATACCCGATGCGCCGTGCATCTGCATCGCTTCATCGATGATCTTGCACACTCGCTCCGGGACCATCGCCTTCACCGCCGACACCCACACGCGCGCCTCCGCATTGCCCATCGTGTCCATGGCCTTGGCGCCGCGCAGCACCATTAGACGCATCGCCTCGATCTCGATGCGTGCCTTCGCGATTACCTCCGGGTTCTTGCCGAGCCGTGCGATCGGCTTGCCGAACGCTTCGCGCGAAAGTCCACGTCGCACCATCAACTCGAGCGCCTTCTCGGCAGCACCGATCGAACGCATGCAGTGATGAATGCGTCCTGGACCAAGGCGAACTTGTGAAATCTCGAAGCCGCGTCCCTCGCCGAGCAACATGTTGGTCTCGGGTACGCGCACGTCGGTGAATCGCAGGTGCATGTGTCCGTGCGGTGCGTCGTCCTCACCGAACACTTCCATTGCACCGAGGATCTGTACACCGGGGGTGTCCATTGGTACGAGGATCTGTGAGTGGCGCTTGTGTGGTGGCCCATCGGGGCTCGTCAACACCATCACGATCATGATCTTGCAGCGCGGGTCACCAGCTCCAGAGATGTAGAACTTCTCGCCGTTGATCACCCACTCGGATCCGTCTTTCACCGCTCGGCACGAGATGTTCTTGGCGTCCGACGACGCAACGTCCGGCTCAGACATTGCGTAGGCAGAGCGAATCTCGCCGTTGAGCAACGGCTTCAACCACTTTTCTTTCTGCTCCTTGGTCCCCACGCGCTCGAGCACTTCCATGTTGCCGGTGTCAGGCGCGCTGCAATTCAGACACTCAGATGCGATCGGATTCTTTCCCAACTCGGCCGCGATGTAGGCGTAGTCGAGGTTGGAGAGACCCTCGCCAGTTTCCGCGTTCGGCAGGAAGAAGTTCCACAAACCCTTTGCTTTTGCTTTCGACTTGAGCGATTCGAGCAACTCGAGTTGTTGTGACGTGTACTGCCAGCGATCGGGACGACCTTCTCCCAGTCGAAAGAATTCTTCGGTGTGTGGTTCGATCTCCTCATTGATGAAGGTGACCACTGCTTCATACAGCGACTTGGCCTTCGCCGACATTGCGAGGTTCATCGAATCGTCGGTAGTTACCCCTGAGTGCATTCCCGGCTTTGGCATGCGCTAACGGTACCCCGTGAGCTTCACTCGGCTCTGGTGAGAACCACCAGCGGGATCTCCCGCGACGTCTTGTTCTGGTACGACGCGTATCCGCGGTACGCCTTCACGACATCGGGCCACCAACGAGCACGCTCGTCGGCCGAAGCCGTTCTTGCGATCATCACTTCGGTGGGCCCACCCTTCACGGAAACCGTGACCCGAGGATGTGCACAGAGGTTGAGATACCACGCAGGATGATGGTCGTCTCCCCCACGCGACGCAACGAGCACGATCGTTCCACCTTCTTGCACCGGGGAAGTGAGGAGCACCGTTCGCTGCTGGCCCGACTTACGCCCCGTCGTGGTCAGCTCGACCACGGGCATCGGTCCCACTTGCCACCCCGCCTTACCCCGCGAGACGAAAAGAATCACGCGGTGAACCGCGTTCATTCCTTTCAGCAGTACATCAGCGGGCATGACCGAACCCTAGGCGATCAACGACCGCGAAATGGCTGGATGCCGTCTTCGGGAATCGTGCCGAGAAGACCCCGCTGGAAATCTTCGAATGCCTGTTGCAACTCGGCCTTCGTGTTCATCACGAACGGGCCATAGGCCGCCACCGGTTCACCGATCGGTTGGCCGCCGAGCAACAGGACATCGAGAGCCTCGGTGTTGCCGCCGCGCAGTGTGATCGCATCGCCGTCGACGAACACCGCCAGCTGACCGGTGCGCACCGAATGCGCCTCGATTCCCGCGGCACCGCTTCCTGCGAGAACGTAGGCGAGTGCGTTGTAATTGGTATTCCACGGAAGAGTCATCTGTGCCTCTGGCGCCAGCGTGACATGTGCCATCACGATCGGTGTGTGCGTAGACCCGGGGCCACGGTGCTCACCGAGATCTCCTGCGATGAGTCGAATGAGCGCTCCACCATCCTCCGAGGAGAGCAACTTCACGTCCTGTCCCTCAAGGTTCTGGTACGCGGGAGCGATCATCTTCGACTTGCTCGGCAAGTTCACCCACAACTGGATCCCGTGGAAGAGTCCCCCACGGATCACCAAGTCCTCGGGCGGAGTTTCGATGTGCAGGATGCCGCGACCAGCAGTCATCCATTGCGTCGCTCCGTTTTGGATCACACCGCCACCACCGTGACTGTCCTGGTGCAGGAATGTCCCGTCAATCATGTAGGTGACGGTCTCGAACCCTCGGTGCGGATGCCACGGTGTGCCCTTCGGCTCGTACGGGGCGTAGTTGATCTCGCCCATTTGATCCATATGGATGAATGGGTCGAGGTCGGCCAAACTCACGCCGTAGAACGCACGGCGTACGGGGAACCCCTCACCTTCGTGCCCCTGCGGTGCCGTGGTGATCGAGCGCACCATGCGATCTCGCGCGCCAACGCTCGCGAACACTCGGGGAAGCGCGGTGGTTTCGGCAGTGACTGCGGGCATGGCTACTCCTTTGTCGGGGTGACCACATAATAGTTGCGCACGCAACTACTTCCAAGTCGGAGGGGGTCGCCACACACTGATACCTTCGGGGCATGACGTCACTCATTGACTCGCCCGCCAGCGCAGCCAACCTCGTCGAGGGAGTCCGCGCAGCATTCTCCAAGGGAATGACCAGACCGCTCGCTTGGCGCAAACACCAACTCGAGCGCATGATCGCGATGCTCGAAGAAAACGAGGACGCATTCCTCGAAGCCCTCGCCCACGATCTCGGTAAGCCACGCCCCGAGGGGTTCATCACCGACATCGCCTTCGTCATCAGCGAAATCGAGTTGATGCTGAAGAACATGAAGAAGTGGAACAAGCCCGAGCGGGTTCCCACTCCTCTCGTCTCGATGCCAGCCAAGTCTGTTCGCATTCCCGAACCACTTGGCGTCGTGCTGGTGATTGCGCCATGGAACTACCCGGTGCAGTTGCTCCTGGTTCCTGCGGCGGGTGCGCTCGCCGCGGGCAATGCCGTGGTGATGAAGCCCTCCGAAGTCTCGAGTGCGACGTCGGAAGTGCTCACGAGGCTCGTGCCGAGGTACCTCGACAACGACGCGATTGCAATCGTTGAGGGAGGCGTTGCCGAAACCACCGCGTTGCTGGAACAACGTTTCGATCACATCTTCTACACGGGCAACGGCACTGTTGGACGCATAGTGATGACTGCCGCAGCCAAACACCTCACACCCGTCACGCTCGAACTCGGCGGCAAGAGCCCCGTGGTCATCGACGAGTCGGCGAATGTCAAGGTGGCAGCACGTCGAATCGCCTGGGGTAAGTGGTTGAACGCTGGACAGACCTGCGTTGCTCCCGACTATGTGCTCGTGCACCGCAATGTGGAGACTCAGTTTGTAGATGCATTGCGAACGACCCTTCGGGAGTTCTACGGCAATGATCCGCATACAAGTTCCGATTACGGACGTATCGTCTCACCACAACACTTCGAGCGCTTGTCGGCGATGCTCACCGACGGCCAAGTAATCTTTGGCGGAGAAACAGTTGCAAGCGAGCGGTACATCGCACCAACCGTGTTGAGTGATGTTCGCCTCGACTCGCGTTTGATGACCGAAGAGATTTTTGGGCCATTACTTCCGATCATTCCGGTTGGCGACGTACAAGCTGCAGTGCGTTTCATCACGTCTCGCCCGCATCCACTGGCGCTCTATGTGTTCGCTGAAAACGACCGCGCAATTGACACCGTCATCGAGAACACCACCGCGGGCGGCGTGACCGTGAACGGCACCATCCTCCATCTCACCAGCCCGCACCTGCCATTCGGCGGCGTGGGTGAGAGTGGCATGGGCGCGTATCACGGAAAGTCAGGTGTGCGGATCTTCCAACACATGAAGCCGGTGCTCAAGCGCGGCACGAAGATCGATCCTTCCCTCGCCTACCCGCCGTACACCGAGAAGAAGATCAAGCTCTTCCGCAAGATCCTCTGATCACGCTGAGAGGGCGGCGATCTCCTCGATCAACACCTCAGGCGCTTCCCAGTTGAGCATGTGACCCTTGCCCGCCACGCGGCACAGTTTCGAACCCACGATGCCGTTGTGCAACCACTCGGTGTGAAATGGCGGCGTCGTCTTGTCCTTGTCACCCACCACGATCGTGCACTTCATCGAAATTCGCGACAAGTCTGCGTAACGGTTCTCACGCACGAACGCCTCCAGGATGGGCATCAACCCGCGCAGGTCTTGTTCGCGGAAGCTCTTGACGAACGGCGCGATGAACTCGGCTGGCTTTTCTTCACCGAGCAGAGTCCTTGCCATCGATGTGGCGAATCGATCGTTGTTGATCAATTTCCCCATCAATCCGAAACGAATCAAGGGGATCTGCACCCTGTTCTGGGGATTCTTGCGGTTCACGTCACCGGCGAAGGTTGCCATCAATACTGCACCCTTCAAATGCTTCGACATCACCTCAGCGTGGTCGATCAATGCGTTGATCAACACGAAGCCGCCCATGCTGTGGCCGACCATCACCCCGTTGCGCACATCGTGTCGTTCGAGCACCGCCACGTAGTCGCCGGCCATTTGCGCAGAACCGATGCCATCGCGCCCGATGTTCGTCTTGCCGTGACCACGCTGATCGAAGGAAATCACGCGATGTCCACGTCCCGCCAATTCGCTGGCGATGATGTTCCAACAATGACGATCGATCGCGTACCCATGTGCGAGAACTACGTCGCCCTTCGTTCCGGATCCCGACACCGTGGACAAGATCCGCGTGCCGTCCGGTCGCTCAATCACCGTCTCGGTGCCGACAATAGGTGAAAGGTACTGCGCAGGTGCATGGCGAGTCATGGGGGCACCTTAGTTCCTGCAAACCCAAGTGGGGACTGGCTCGAGTAAACCGAGAAATCTGTTATTCCCTATTTGTATTCTCGGACGATGAACGAAAACCTGCTTGTTGCAATTGTGCTCGCTGTTGGAGTGATCGCTGCCGCGTACATCATTTCCTCGTCGCGCAAGAGGGTTGCGCCAATCCAATCAGTAATCCCACAGGCTCTCGACATCGATTCGATCACCATGGCAATCCGCACCAGCGTCGAGGCCCAAGTACGCCAGACCGTTGCCGAGTCTCAAAGGGCATCAGATGAGAGCGCAAAACGATTCTTCGAATCCCAAGCAAAGGCCCTTGAGGAACAGACGAAGAACCTCCTCTCGCCGTTTCAAAATCAAGTGCAAAACCTCTCCAACTCGGTCAACACCTTGCGCGATTCATACACCAACGAGCGCGGTCTCATCGAGGGTCTGGCAAACCAAGTCACCACCCTGCAGCACAGCACCACCAGTCTTTCGAATGCACTCAAGTCACCAACCGCTCGCGGCTCCTGGGGAGAAAACCAATTGCGCAATGTCATCCAACTCGCAGGGATGGAGCCGTACTGCGATTACATGGAGCAATTCACCGGTGGCGATTCAGAAAGGCAACAACGCCCCGACCTCGTTGTTCGCCTGCCAAACGGGGCATTCATCGTCGTCGATTCGAAAGCACCACTATCGGCTTACCTCCGTATGCAGGAAGCCACCGACCCGGCAACCCGTGAAATCGAATTGAAGAATCACGTAAAGGCAATTTCTGACCATGCCAAGGCGCTCGCCGACAAGAAGTACTGGCAGCAGTTCCCCGAAGCCCCCGACTTCGTCATCATGTTTATTCCCGGAGAGAGCTTCGTGAGCGACGCATTGCGCGCTGCACCGAATCTCCTCGAAGAAGCGATGAAGTCAAGGGTCCTCATCGCGTCTCCCGTCAACCTGCTCGCAGTGTTGCTCGCCGTTGCCAAGGGATGGCAAGCACACAGCGTTGCTGAACACGCAGAGCGTGTAGCCAAGCTTGGCAATGAGCTGTACGACCGTGTTGGCGTAGTTCTGGAAAAGGTCAACAAGATGGGCAATGGCCTCAAGTCGGCCAACTCAGCATTCAACGACATGGTTGGCTCGATGGAGAGTCGAATGCTCGTCACCTTGCGCCAGTTCAAGGATCTTGGTGTGGTGAGCGGGGACGAGATTGAGGATGTGAAGTCTCTCGAGGCTTCACCCCGCGAACTCAACGCCCCCGAGCAACCGCGTCTCTTGGACCAGTAGAGATCGCTCAGCTCGAGCTGAGTACGGCAGCTTGCCGATCAACCATCTCTGTCATCAGATCGATGACATCTTCGATATGCCGCTCGGATTCGATCGATTTCGGCAACTTGATCAAGAGTGGACCATCCAATAGCAATGTGGCAAAACCATGGGCAGTGGACCACATCAACGAGGCCCACGCATAACGGTTTCGCTCACTCACTGGACCACCGGTGATTCGCTCCACCATCTTCAGTAATTCGCCAAAGCTCTCATCTGCGGCACTAGTTGCCGCGACATCGTTGCCAAGACCACAGATATCTGCCCGGAACATCACGCGAAAGTGACCCGGATGTTCGCGTGCCAAACGTACGTATTGCTCGAAGCATCCTCGAGAAGGGGAATTCGAACTTGCCAGCACTTCGCGAAAAGCTGCGGTCAGCATGCGAAACCCTTCTTCGGTGATCGCGGCGAAGATTCCTGCGCGATCGCCAAAGTGGTGGTACGGGGCCTGATGGCTGATCCCCGCCCGACGCGCGACCTCGCGCATGGACAATGCGTCGGGTCCTTCCTGAGCAATGAATTTAAGGCTGGCGTCAAGCACCTGGCGTTTCACGTCCACGCGCTCACTGTACAACTTGACAATGTCAAGTGCCAATGCTAGACATTGTCAAGTATGAACGCACACGAAATCACTCATTCATCACCCGCCATGGCCAAGGCATATGAACGTCGTTGGTGGGTGATGCTCGTCCTCAGCATCAGTTTGTTCATGGTTGTCGTCGACAACCTCATCGTGAACGTAGCCCTGCCCACGTTGCAGCGAGAGTTGTCCGCTACCACGTCCGGCTTGCAGTGGATTGTCGACTCGTATGCACTGGTCTTTTCGTGCCTCTTGTTGGCTGGTGGAGGTCTCGGCGATCGCCTCGGTCGAAAGCGAGCTCTTCAAGTTGGACTCTTACTCTTCGTTATCTTCAGCACTCTCGCCGCGTTTGCGGACAGCACTACTTCACTCATCGTGTGGCGCGGCGCAATGGGAATTGGAGCCGCTCTCGTCTTCCCCGCCACTTTGGCGATCATCACCAACCTGTTCATCGATCCTGTCGAGCGGGCAAAAGCGATTGGTTTGTGGTCGGCAGTCTCCGGTATGGCTGTTGCCTTCGGCCCGGTGGCCGGCGGATTTCTCCTGGAGCATTTCTGGTGGGGCTCCATCTTCCTCATTAACTTGCCGATAGTTGCCGTCGCTCTCATTGCGGGACATTTCCTGGTTCCCGAGACTCGCGGCTCGACGCATCATCGATTCGACGTCGTTGGTCTGGTCATGTCGATCGTCGC
The DNA here is from genome assembly GCA_017856375.1 of Ilumatobacteraceae bacterium. Classification (GTDB taxonomy): domain Bacteria; phylum Actinomycetota; class Acidimicrobiia; order Acidimicrobiales; family Ilumatobacteraceae; genus UBA3006. The sequence continues at coordinate 7,943 of JAFMFC010000043.1, forward strand.
AGTAGGCGCACTTGTTTTCACCGTTATCGAATCGCCACATTGGGGCTGGGGAAGCACACGGTCAAACGTAGGTTTCGTTATTGCAATAAGCGCACTTGCCTTCTTCATCTGGTTCGAGCAGCGTCGAAAGGACCCGTTGCTCGAGGTCGGGTTCTTCCGCAATGCCAGATTCAGCGCAGCAACCGGATCGATCGGCATCGCCTTCTTCTCGCTCTTCGGATTCACCTTCTTGGTTACGCAGTACTTCCAGTTCGTACGCGGCTATGACCCCCTGGAATCCGGACTGCGTACGCTTCCCTTCGCCATCGGCGCGGGCGTCACCGCGCCTATTGCTGCACGTGCAGCATTGCGGTGGGGCACCAAGAAAGTGGTGGCACTCGGATTGTTGAACATGGCAATCGGCTTCTTCATCGTGAGCCAAGTTGACGCCGATTCTGCTTACTTCGGACCCGTGATCATTTCGATGTTGATCATGGCGAATGGCCTTGCCCTCGTCACTTCGCCCGCCACCGAAGCCGTGATGGGATCTTTGCCGCGCGAGAAGGCCGGTGTTGGCTCAGCAGTGAACGACATTTCTCGTGAGATTGGCGGAACGCTCGGTGTCGCCGTAACCGGTTCGGTGTTCGTAAGTATGTACTCACCGAAAATTCTCGATCTGTTCAATCAGATCCCTGGCTTGGTTCCTGCCCTGCCCGAAGGAGTACTCGAGATGGCCGAAGAGTCGGTGGGAGCCGCCTACCAAGTGGCACAACAGAGCCCGGCAGAGGCACAGCCACTGGTGTTACAGGCCGTCAGCGATGCGTTCATGCACGGTTTCGGGCGCGCATGCCTCGTGGTTGCTGTTACTGCGCTTGTTGGATCGCTAGCGGCACTCAAGTTCCTGCCAGCGAGAGCTTCAAACGCCTAGCTACTTGACCACCGAAGAGATCTGCATCGTCGGGACGCCATTCGTGTAGTTGCCGAGGTCAGCCATTACATCACCCATTCTGGGTGAAGCCATCGCAGCGTTGAACGCATCCATGGTCTCGAAGTAGAACGACACACTGGCAGCGGCCGGACCGTTGATCCCCTTTTCCAATTCCACTCGCGCAGGCGTGAAGACTTCTTCGCACATCGGCACGTGCTTGGTGGCGTAGTACTCGTGGTCGAAGGTGATGCCTTCGCCCTTCGGATAGGTGACGGTGAGCTTGATCATGACTGCACCTTACTGAGTGCTCCACACAGACGACTCCACCCGCTCGAATACTGCCGATGGGATTTCATCAATCCCCTACCGTTACTATTTCCTGTGTCCGAGACGACATCACTGATCACAAGGAGCAATCTCGTGCGAGCACTGTTCAAGCCGGCTGGCGCCCCCGGCCTGGAGATGATCGATGCTCCCGAACCGATTCCGGGACCGAACGACGTCAAGATCCGCGTTGAACGCACCGGTATTTGTGGCACTGATTTGCACATCGAATCGTGGGATGCCTGGGCCGCATCTGCAGTGAATGCACCGCTGATCATCGGGCATGAGTTCTCTGGTCGAATCGTTGAACTCGGTTCCGAAGTGAAGTCGCTTGAAGTGGGGGCGCTCGTCTCCGGTGAGGGTCACATCATCTGTGGCACCTGCCGCAATTGCCGTGCCGGTCGCCGACACATGTGCAAGAACACCATCGGCGTGGGTGTCAATCGCAACGGAGCCTTCGCCGACTATGTCGTGATTCCGGCGAGCAATGTGTGGGTGCACTCCGACGCCGTCGATGCGGAACTCGGAGCCATCTTTGATCCCTTCGGCAACGCAGTTCACACCGCACTGCAGTTCCCCGTCGCCGGGGAAGATGTGCTCATCACCGGCGCCGGTCCGATCGGACTGATGGCGGCCAAAGTGGCTCGCCACGTTGGTGCTCGATACATCGTGGTGAGCGACATCAACGAGTCACGTCTTGAACTTGCTCGAACGATGGGAGTGGACATCGCCGTCAATCCCGTCACCTCGAGCATTGCTGAAACGCAAAAGACGCTCGGCATGAAAGAAGGCTTCGATGTCGCGCTCGAGATGAGTGGTGCCCCCACTGCCCTGCCAGACATCCTCGACAACCTCGCCCACGGAGGACGTGTGGCCGTTCTTGGACTCCCCAGCAAGGAGATCTCCATCAACTGGGCGAAGCTCGTGACCCACATGATCACGATCAAGGGCATCTACGGGCGTGAAATGTATGAGACGTGGTACGCCATGAATTCACTCATCCAGACTGGTCTCGACATTCGGGATGTCATCACCGATCGCTTTCCTGCAGCCGAGTGGCAATCTGCGTTCGCCGCAGCACGATCGTCAAACTCCGGCAAAGTCATTATGGATTGGTCGTAGGGAAGACCGATGTACACCAAGATTCGCGAAGATCTACGCAAGACCCTCGAGGAGATCAAGGCTGCGGGGCTGTACAAACAGGAACGCCTGCTTGATTCGCCACAGGCACCGCATGTTGAGAGCAACCACCGCGAACTCCTTAACTTCTGCTCTAACAACTATTTGGGGCTCGCCAATCATCCAGCCGTCATTTCTGCAGCCAAGGAGTCGCTCGACGACAACGGTTTCGGTATGGCGAGTGTGCGCTTCATTTGCGGCACGCAGTCTCAACACGATCTCCTCGAGAAGCGGATCTCGTTACTTCTTGGCACCGATGCCACCATCTTGTTCCCCTCGTGTTTCGACGCCAACGGCGGCGTTTTCGAGGTGCTCCTCGGCGAGAACGATGCGGTCATCTCTGATGAGTTGAACCATGCATCGATCATCGATGGCATCCGTCTGTGCAAGGCCACCCGCTATCGCTACAAGAACCGCGACATGGACGACCTCAAGTCACAGCTCGAAGCCGCCAAAGGCGCGCGCCGCATCCTGATCGTCACCGATGGCGTGTTCTCCATGGACGGATCGTTCGCTCCACTCAAGGAGATCTGCGACTTGGCCGACAGTCACGGTGCCATGGTGATGGTGGACGATTCGCACGCGATTGGCTTTATCGGCGAGACAGGAGCGGGAACTCCCGAAATGTTCGGCGTCAGCAATCGTGTGGACATCCTGTCGGGCACGCTCGGCAAGGCACTCGGCGGCGCATCCGGCGGTTACATCAGCGGTCACCAGGAGATCGTCGACTTGCTCCGCCAGCGCGCACGTCCATATCTCTTCTCCAACTCCATTCCGCCCACTGTCGTCGCTGGCTCACTTGTGGCACTCGATCTCGTTGCCCAAGGTGGTGAGGCTCGCAAAACACTGCAGAACAACGCCAAGTACTTCCGCGAAAAGATGATTGCTGTTGGATTCACGTTGCTCCCAGGAGAACACCCGATCGTTCCCGTGATGTTCGCCGACGAGCACGAGGCCGTGCGGATGGCGAGCGCGATGTACGAACTCGGCATCTACGTGGTGGCGTTCTCCTACCCCGTGGTGCCCATGGGCAAGGCCCGCATACGTGTGCAGATTTGTGCGACACACACCATCGCCGACATTGACAAGTGCGTGTCTGCGTTTATCGCAGCCCGCGACAAGCGCACCGACTGACGGAACATAGTTACTCGACGCGCATGCCGCTGATCGCGCGGGCGATCACCAGCTGCTGAATCTCTGAAGTGCCCTCGAAAATGGTGTGGATCTTTGCGTCACGGTGCCAACGCTCCACCGGATACTCACGGGTGTAGCCGTAGCCACCAAGGATCTGGATGGCCTCTTCGGTCACCTTCACCGACATCTCACTCGCGTAGTACTTGCTTTGCGAACCTTCGGCGTTCTTGTATCCACCGTTCTGTGCAAGCCACGCGGCGCGCCAGATCAACAAGCGTGCAGCGTCGATCTGGGTGACCATGTTGGCCAGCTTGAATGCAATCGCCTGGTGCATGATGATCGGCTTGCCGAACGCCTTGCGTTCCTTCGCGTATTCGAGTGCGTACTCGTATGCCGCACGAGCAACACCAAGAGCCTGCGCACCGACGGCCGGTCGAGTGGCCTCGAACGTTGCCATCGCCGGCTGCTTTTGTCCCGTTGAGCCCATCTCACGCGCACGCGCCAACTTCGCGTCCAACTTTTCCTTGCCGCCGAGCAGGCAGCGACCTGGGACACGAACGTCCTCCAGCACCACTTCTGCAGTGTGGCTGGCACGAATGCCGTGCTTCATGTACTTCTGCCCTTGGCTGAGCCCCTTCGTTCCCGGTGGAACGATGAACGACGCCTGACCACGGCCCTTCAGTTCGGGATCGACGGCTGCGACCACGACGTGCACGTTGGCAA
>JAFMFC010000127.1 GCA_017856375.1 Ilumatobacteraceae bacterium
ACCCACGATCGCTATCCCGGCTCCACTACGTGCACGCCCAACCCCGGCCCACAGATGGCGCTCGACGTAGCCGTCTGCGTCGGCAGCATCTCGTAGCTCAGCTTGTCGGGCCACTCCAGCGGACTGTGAGTCCAACGACTTGGCGCGAATCGCCGCACCAGTATCGACATCCAATCGTGAGAGAAGTCGGGCGGCTGCCGCCCGCGCCTGGGTTTCGGTTTCGCGCACGATCACGTGGCTGCGCCATCCGTATCGCAAGGTTCGTCCGAACGCAGCGGCGCGGTCGTTCATCTCGCGCATCACCTCACTCATGCGCTCAGTGGTATCGGGCCACATCAAGTACACGTCGCACGATTCCGCTGCGCACTGTCGAGCAGCCTCGGAAAGCCCACCGAAATACACCACGGGATCATGCGGGTTCTGCACGGCGATTCGCGGTGCATCCACATGCGCCGTAACGAACTGGCCATCGAAGTCCACGCGCTCACCGCGCAGCAGCGTGCGGAGCACGGCAATCGATTCGGTGGTGCGTCGATACCGGGCATCACTCGACAATGTTTCGCCAGGAACATCCGACGAAATCGCATTGATCACCAGTCGCCCGCCTGCGATGTGTTGCAGTGTGGCGATTTGGCGCGCCAGTTGCGGCACCACCAGTTCGCCCAGACGAACGGCAAGCAACAGTTTGATTCGGTTGGTTTCCACTGCAATGGCTGATGCAAATGCGGTGGCATCGATGCCAAGCGCATAGCCCGACGGGAGCAGCACGTTGTCGAACCCGTTTCGTTCGGCACGCAACACGATGTCGCGGCAGTGTTCCCACGACGACTGCAGCGAAGGATCAGGGACACCGAGAAACTCGTAATCGTCGTCGCAGAGTGCGGCGAACCACGCGTACTCGGTCACGGCAAAGGTCGGCCCTCAGAGGCGGCCACGATGCGATACAACTCGCTACGTGACAACGACTGCAGTGGGGACGACGTCGCCGCCTGCAAACGCTCGGGCTTCTGCGTGCCCAAGAGCACCACGGGCTTGGCTGGATGCGACAAGACGAATGCATAGGCAACCTGTTCGCGAGTCGACCCATGGGTTGCAGCCAATTCGTCGATCACCGCGAGCAGCTCCGGTCGAATGTTCTCCCCCGTCACGAGACGGCCACCAGCGAGCGGGCTCCATGCGAGCGGAGTCACGCCGTCACGCATGCAGAGATCGAACGTGCCATCACGAAGTGGGTCGAGTGCAACCGCCGAATACTCGGGCTGTGTGGTTTCGATCGGCACCCTCAGGTGTGCAGCAAGCGCTTGGTGTTGCGCCGGCGTGAAGTTGGAAACGCCAACGCGATCGATCTTGCCTTCTCGGCGCAACGCCATGAGAGTTTCCGCGGTCTCCCGCGGATGGGCGAACAAATCGGGACGATGCACTTGATACAGGTCGATTCGATCGATGCCGAGGCGACGCAATGAGTCCTCGCATTCGCGACGAAGCGTTGCCGGGCTCTGGTCGTACGGAATCCCCGGAGTGATGCCGCCCTTGGTTGCCACGCACACCTTCTCGCGTAGCCCGGGCGAACGCTTGAACACGGCGCCCAGGAGTTCTTCTGCAGCGCCGAATCCGCGTCCACCCCAGTTACCGCCGTACACCGCAGCATTGTCGAGCAGCGAGATACCGCAGTCGACGGCCGAATGAATCAACCGATCAGCGACTTCTACCGACTCGTGCGTGAAGCGCCACAGCCCCAAGCCGTAGCGACCGAACGTCATGTGCACCATGTTGCCAGACGAGCCGATTGTGCACGGCGCGGTGGCGCCGTGCACAATCCGACGAAATCAGGAGCAGCCGCTGGTGGAACCGCAGTCGCCGCACACGTGGCACGCACCAGCGCGACGCATGTTGGACGAACCACAGGCCGAGCAGATTGCGCCAGTGCGAGCCGACTTGGACTCACCATGGCTGAGGACACCTGCGGCCATGCTGGCTGCAAGTTCACCCGCCGATGGAATGGTCTTCGGGTCGGCAATGACATCCACACCTTGTGCGGTGTCGACAGCGGTCTCTTCCACGCCGGGCAGCGTTGGCTGCATGCGCTCTTCACGAGTGAAGATGCCGAGTTCGGCACGCTCCGCTGGGGTCATGTACTCCACGGCCAAGCGACGGAACAGGTAGTCGATGATCGACGACGCCATGCGAATGTCTGGATCGTCGGTCATGCCGGCTGGCTCGAAGCGCGTATTGATGAACGCTTCGACGAATGCATGCAACGGCACGCCGTACTGCAAGCCGTACGACACGCTCTTGGCGAACGAGTCCATGATGCCGGCCAGGGTGGAACCCTGCTTGGACACCGTGAGGAAGATTTCGCCTGGGCGACCATCTTCGTACTCGCCCACGTTGGCGAAGCCTTTGCAGTCGGCAACGCGGAACTCGAACGTGCGACCACGACGTGAACGTGGCAGCTTCTGGCGAACCGGCTGGCTGACCACACGCTCGATGACGCGCTCGGCGGTTGCCGTGGCAGCATTATCGGCTTTGTCGTCATCCTTCTTCATCGTCGAGAGTGGCTGGCCCACCTTGCAGTTGTCGCGATAGATCGCAACGGCCTTCAAGCCGAGTTCCCACGACAACATGTGGAT
>JAFMFC010000128.1 GCA_017856375.1 Ilumatobacteraceae bacterium
CGCGGTAGCCGTGACGCCGAGCATCACGACGGAACCGGGAGCCGTTCGGTCACTCGTCGCCACGGCAGGTGAGACGTCGGTGGATCTGTCGTGGCAGGGTCCCAGTGCAACGGGTGGCTCTGCAGTGAGTGACTATGTGGTGCAGTACCGCGCCACATCGTCATCCACGTGGACGACAGCGAATGACGGAGTGAATACCAACACATCGTTCACGGTGACGGGGCTGAGCACTGGTACCGCATACGAGTTTCGTGTGGCGGCACGAAACGCGGTGCATCGCGGCATGACTGCGTTGGCGAGCGCCACACCAACGACCACGACTACTACTACAACAACGACTACAACAACCACGACGACGATTGCACCAACAACTACGACGATTGCACCAACAACTACGACGATTGCACCAACAACTACGACGACTATCACCGGTTCGAGTGGCGGCAGCTCGGGTGGTGGTGGTTCATCATCCGGGCCAACATCTGCCGCCACCACAACTACAACACCGAGTGTCGCTACGCCGGTCCAATTCGTCACGGGCCCTGCAGTCACCGTGATTGCGACGACGGCACCAGGCCCGATGGCGTTATCTACCTTCGAGCCTTACAGCGCAGCACTCACCGTCAAACAGCGGGCCGAAATCGCCCGATTCACGCGCACGATCCAACGCACGCACGTCGTGCACTGTGTCGTGCACAGTTCTTCGCCTGTCCTCGTCTCGCGGATCATGATGCGCCGAGCCAAAGCTGCTTGTGAGGAGGTTCGCCGTCTCGTTCGTGGGGTGCAGGCAACTGCGGTGGTTCGCGATCTACCGACTCCCCGTGAGGCTCGCGAGATGGGGGTGAATGCCGAAAGCCTCACCCGGCAGGTGATTCTTCGGTTCGGGGGTGTTGCCGAACGGCCGATTCGCTGACACACTGAAGGGCGTGATGACGGAAAAGAGCCTCCAGAACAGCGTTCTCGTAGTAATTCCCTAGGCGCGTCGGCAGAGCCGCGCGCGCCCAAGCCTCCCGAACAGGGAGGCTTTTTTGTTCCCCCAACACCAGTTCGAAATTGCAAGTTCAGATCGAAAGAGAAAAGGCACAACAGATGAGCAGCCAAGCGAATCGACACCAAGAAGGCGAGAAGATCACCGGAGCACAGGCGCTGATCCGCTCGCTCGAGATGGAAAACACCGAGGTGATCTTCGGTCTGCCCGGCGGATGCATCCTTCCCGCATACGACCCGCTGCTCGAATCACCGATTCGCCACATTCTCGTTCGTCACGAGCAAGGCGCGGGGCACATGGCCGAGGGTTACGCGCATGTCACCGGTCGCCCCGGTGTGGCGATGGTGACGAGTGGTCCCGCTGCGACCAACCTCGTCACGCCGTTGTGCGATGCGTACATGGATTCGATCCCGATGGTTGCCATCACGGGCCAGGTTTCTACTTCTGCCATTGGTACCGACGCGTTTCAAGAGTGCGACACCGTCGGCATCACGCGCAGCGTCACCAAGCACAACGAGTTGGTGATGACGGCGGAGGATCTGCCGCTCGCCATTCGCCAGGCGTTCCATCTCGCCACCACGGGCAGGCCTGGCCCGGTGCTCGTCGACGTCCCGAAGGACGTGCTGCAAAACACGATGGCGTGGCATTGGCCGAGCGATGCTGAAGTCGAAGCGTCGCTGCCCGGCTACAAGCCGAACACCAAGGGTCATCCGCGGATGATCAAGGAAGCCGCACAACTCATCCTGCGCTCCTCTCAACCGCTTCTCTACATCGGTGGTGGTGTGTTAAAGGCGCGTGCGGCGAGTGCGCTGCGCGAACTTGCCGAACTGGTGCAGATTCCCGTCGTCACCACCCTGATGGCGCGTGGTGCATTCCCCGATGATCACCCGTTGTGTCTCGGCATGCCTGGCATGCACGGCAACGCCACTGCGGTTACCGCGATGCAGAAGGCGGATCTGTTGATCGCGCTCGGTTCGCGATTCGACGACCGAGTCACGGGCAAGGTGAGCTCTTTTGCTCCCGATGCCAAGATCATCCACGTCGACATCGACCCGGCCGAACAAGGCAAGGTGCGCAAGCCTGACGTGCCGATCGTCGGCGATTGCCGTTTGGTCATCGAAGAGATCATCAAGGCGATCCGCGACCTCCTGGCGAGTGGCGTCACACAAGCAGATCTCGGTCCGTGGCGGAGCCGCGTGAGCGGCTGGCGCGAGCAGTTCCCGTTGGCGTACGACCAGAGCGAGCCGGGCCGTGCCTTGAAGCCGCAGTACTGCTTAGAGAAGTTGCGCGACTCGGCACCAGAGGGAACGATCGTTGTTTCCGGCGTCGGACAGCATCAGATGTGGACGAGCCAGTACTGGAACTTCAACGAGCCGTACACGTGGGTCAACTCCGGTGGCCTCGGCACGATGGGTTTCTCCATCCCTGCCGCGATCGGCGCCAAGGTGGGCCGTCCGGACAAAACGGTGTGGGCCATCGACGGCGATGGTTGCTTCCAAATGACCGCGCAAGAGTTGGTCACCGCATCGCTCGAGCGCATCCCGGTGAAGATCGGCATCCTGAACAACTCGTATCTCGGCATGGTTCGCCAGTGGCAGGAGATGTTCTACGAGGAGCGCTACAGCG
>JAFMFC010000129.1 GCA_017856375.1 Ilumatobacteraceae bacterium
TATCACGGGCGCTCAACGGCTGATGGACGGGGGTTCGATTCCCCCCAGCTCCACGAGTTCTGACACACTTAACGCCATGAACATCATTCGTCGTGTTCTCGGCGCCACCGCCGTCATTACGGGCATCCTCACCGCCTGCGGAAGCTCGGCCACCGCTCCCACCAGCTGTCCCACCGACGAGATCTTGCCAACCATGAATCGGTACGTCGAGGGTTCCGTCTTCATCGATACACCGTGGGAGCCTGCGCCCGACACGGACCTCGCCGCAGCGATCAACGCCGGTGGCGTTGCGTGTGCATACGGCATTCAGGAAGCCGAAGTGGGTGCAGCGATTTTGTGGACACCCAGCAAGGATGCGTTCGCTGATCGACGTGTGCAATGGCAAATCGATGGACATCGCAAGGTCGACGTGGCCGGCGCCGACGAAGCTTGGGCCCTTGAGGAGACGAACGGCGAAGAACAACACCTGTGGGCGCTGAACCTGCTGGTTGACGACGTGTGGATCAGCATCAACGCAACGTTCCTCCGCGATCTTTCGCAGGCTCAACCGCTCGTGGACGTCGCAATGAGCGTCACTTCCTAGTGCGGATGAATCGTCGTTTCGGCGCTTGGTCTCCTGCGCGACAACAACGCCAGTGAAACGACACCAGACAAGATCGACGCGATGAGAATCGCCAACTTTGCGTTGGCCTGATCACTTGGAGCCTCAAGTGCAAGCTCGGTGATGAAAATCGCAACGGTGAATCCGATTCCGGCGGCCGAGCTGACTCCCAATAGTTGGCGATTGCGTCCGCCGGCAGGCACATCGGCCACGCGCAAGCCAACTGCCAATCTCGATGCCAGGACGATACCGAGCGGCTTTCCTATGAGGAGCCCGAATCCGACGCCCCACGTGATCGGAGACGACACGGCATCGCGAATTCCCGTCAGTGAAACATCGATGCCGCAATTGGCCAAGGCAAAGAGTGGAACGATGATGAAGCTCGTCCACGGATGCAACGCGTGTTGCTGCCATTCGATCAGACTCGAATTGCGGTATGGCAATACAGGTGCCAACAAGCCCATCGCTACTCCAGCAATCGTCGGATGCACTCCAGCCTCGTGAAGCGCAAACCACATCCACGTGCCGATGATGACGTACACCAACGGTGAACGAAGCTTCGCTCGTCGCATAAGCAGCGTTAGAAGCACGGCTGCCGCAGCGCCTCCCAGCCACGAGAACTTGAGCCCCGACGAATACACGACCGCGATGACCACAATCGCCCCGATGTCGTCCACGATTGCGAGGGCCAGCAGAAATGCCCGAAGCGATGCTGGAACTCGCGAGCCGACCACCGAGAGCACGCCAACTGCGAGAGCGATGTCGGTTGCCATCGGTATCGCCCAGCCTCGGGGCTCGGTTGTTCCTGCAATTGCGAGGTAGACGAGCGCGGGGATGACCATGCCGCCGAGAGCTGCGACTCCCGGGAGAATGGCGGCCCGACGAGAGTTGAGGTGTCCCGTGGTCAGCTCACGTTTGATCTCCAGTCCCACGACGAAGAAGAACAACGTCATCAGGCCGTCATTTATCCAATGCCGCAGGTCCAAGTCGAGCCCGACACCAGGCAACCCAAGATTGAGACGAGTCGTCCACACTTCGTCGTACGACGCTGCCCACGGAGAATTGGCCCACACCAGCGCAACGAGTGCGCCGAGTGCGAGCAGACTTGCTCCGGCCGACTCGGCACGAAGAAACTCACCAAGCCTGGACGATGTACGCGATTGGATTTCGCCAGGAATCTCGGGTGGATTCGTCATGGATGACTACCGATGCAATCCGGGTAAACGCAAGGACCGACGCACAGCGACCCCACGCACGGCAACCACCACCGCCAGAGGAATCGAGAGCCTTACGAGATCGGGTGCATTCGTCTCCACGAGGGACAGATACACGATTGCACCAATGATGCCTGCAACCGCATAAATTTCACCGACGAAGACGATTGGAGTACGCCGTGCAAACACATCACGGATCACCCCGCCACCAACGCCAGAGACGACCCCCATGAAGGCCGCGATGAAACTTGACATACCGGACTCCAGAGCCACGGAAACTCCAACAACTACGAAAGCACCAAGGCCAACTGCGTCACTCGCCACGTACCACGTCGCCCTGCGTGGATCGGCTGCAGGATTTACTCGGAGCGCGACGATCGCCAAAAGCGAGGTCACAAGCGCGACAACCAACGGCCACGAATTCACCGTCCATGCGACCGGCTCATCGATGAGTAGGTCGCGGATGGTTCCACCTCCGATGGCTGCAACTGCCCCCAGCACGATGCCTCCAAGCCAGTCCATTTCCGCTTCGGCGGCCGCCATGACCCCGGACAGTGCGAAAGCGATGGTGCCGACGACGGATACGAACAGAACCGCATTGGAGGACTCATCGAGAACGGACGATGCAACGAGAGCAACTTGAGGCACGATGGCCGATGAAAGCATCATCGTGCTGTCAAAGTTACCACTCTCGAATTAGCCACCGAGAAACTGACGCACCTCAACGGCGCGGTTGCAGCACTTCGACCCTTC
>JAFMFC010000044.1 GCA_017856375.1 Ilumatobacteraceae bacterium
CGCCGTCGGGCAACCCCGCCTGCGCGCCGAGTTCGGCGAACAGAAGTGCCGACAACGGCGACTGCTCGGCTGGCTTCAGCACGACAGAGTTGCCGGCCGCTAGCGCTGCGCCCACCTTCCACGACGTGATGATCAACGGATAGTTCCACGGCACCACCGCGCCAACGACACCCATCGGCTCACGCTCAATCATCGCCACCGAATCGCGCGGGATCGGTGCAATCTCGCCATACAACTTGTCGATGGTTTCGCCGTACCACTGGATGTTGTTGGAGCAGGAGGCAACATCCACGTTCAGCGAGTCGCTGATCGGCTTGCCACAGTTCATCGTCTCGAGGAGAGCCAGTTCCTCGGCATGTTCATTGATCAATGCCGACCAGCGCAGCATGACCTTCTTGCGCTCGAGCGGTGCCATCTCACTCCACACACCGGTCTCGAAACTGCGCTTGGCTGCGGCGACGGCCTTGTCGACATCGACCGCATCACCTTCGGCCACACTCGCGATCAAACTTCCGTCGCGCGGATTGATCGACTCGAATGTCTTACCGCTTGCCGCATCGACGAACTTGCCGTCGATCCACAGTTGCGTGCGCTTGACCTTCTGGCCGGCTCGCTTGGTCCACTCTTCTTTGGTCGGCATTGCGGACATCGTTCTCCAACTTCCTCGCAGGCGGTTCAGGGGCGACGAAACGGTAGCAGCGCAGAAAGGGACGCTCTCGCGCTGATCACTATCCGTAAGATCGCCGTGTGCAGGAGAATGCGAACCTCGTGAACAAGTTCTTGGCCATCGCCTCGGTGGAGCGAACCGGCAGCACCCTGCTGTGTTCAATCCTCCGAGGCACCGGCATGGCCGGCACCCCCATTGAGTACCTCAATATCCAGACGAACAACTTCGCGCGCTTCCGTGACCACCACGGAGTGCCTCGACTCAAGTCCCATCTCCGTCCATTCGGTCGAGTACGCACGGCGGCAGGCCGACGCTTCCCGTGGCGCAACATCGATTGGTTCGATGACTCGTCTTGGCGTGATTATCTTTCATCGATCGCCGAGGTGAACAAGACGTCGAACGGGGTGTTCGGTGTCAAGATGCACTGGAACCAGTACGAGCGACACATGTTGAGCCGGGGGCTCGACGTAAGTTTCTGGAACGCTCCCGTGAAGTGGGTGCGCATCACACGTCGCGACGAGATTCGTCAGGCGATTTCTTTCGTGCGCGCCGCGCAAACTGAAAGCTGGAATTCAAGCATGCAAGTGAAGCGCGAGCCCCATTTCGATCCCGATGCGATCATTGCTGCACTGGACCGAATCGAATTAGAAAACTCCTGTTGGTCGAGGTACTTCGCTGAACACGACATCGATCCCCTACACATCACCTTCGAGGAACTCACTCGCGACACCGCCAGCACGATTCGCAGAGTGATGGACTACATCGGATCACCGATCGAGGTCGTGCCTGACACGCAAACCAAGCCCCAGTCCGATGGAATCAATGCCGATTGGGCCCAGCGACTCGTGGCTCTATTTCCCCACCTGGCACACCGTCACGATGTGACTCACCACTGAACGGCGGGGGTGCTGAACGGTGGGGATCTCGCCTCGCCCTGCGACAATGAAGGCGTGACCAAACACGTCTCCGACATCTTCGACCCTCAAGAGTGGAGCGAAGTACCTGGCTTCGACTTCGAAGACATCACCTACCACCGCGCCAAGCTTCACGGCACCGTGCGCGTGGCGTTCAATCGCCCCGAGGTGCGCAATGCATTTCGTCCTCGCACGGTTGACGAGTTGTACCGCGCACTCGACCATGCTCGGCAATCCACCGATGTCGGTTGCGTGATCCTCACCGGTAACGGCCCCTCCCCGAAGGATGGCGGCTGGGCGTTTTGCAGCGGAGGCGACCAACGGATTCGGGGAAAAGATGGCTACAAGTACGCGGAGGGTGAAACCAAGGAGACCATCGATCCGGCGCGTGCCGGACGTTTGCACATCCTCGAGGTGCAACGACTGATCCGATTCATGCCAAAGATCGTGGTGTGCGTCGTCCCTGGCTGGGCAGCCGGCGGAGGACACAGCCTGCATGTGGTGTGCGACCTCACCCTTGCCAGCAAGGAGCACGCGAAGTTCAAGCAAACTGACGCCGACGTGGCCAGCTTCGACGGAGGCTTTGGCTCCGCGTATCTCGCGCGACAAGTTGGTCAGAAGTTCGCACGCGAGATCTTCTTCCTTGGTCGAGAGTATTCGGCAGACGACGCCCATCGCATGGGCATGGTGAATGCGGTGGTTCCGCATGCCGAACTTGAGGCAACGGCACTCGAATGGGCCCGCGAGATCAACGGCAAGAGCCCTACCGCGCAGCGAATGTTGAAGTACGCCTTCAACCTCATCGACGACGGGCTGGTGGGTCAGCAACTATTCGCTGGCGAGGCCACTCGACTCGCCTACGGCACCGACGAGGCAGCCGAAGGCAGGGACTCCTTCCTCGATAAGCGATCAGCCGATTGGAACGCGTTTCCCTGGCACTTCTGATCGGGTGACGTTCTGATCATCCGCATCGACAACCCGAACGACCAACGACTTGATGCGTTTCGTTGGCGCGAGCGCCAACTCACGAACATCGGACAACGCAAGGCGCAGATCCCCAGTGGGCTATTCATCGCCGAAGGCGACCTGGTTGTCGAGCGAGCACTTGCCGCCGGTTGTTCACCCCGCGTGGTCTTGTGCGACGAACGCTTCGCCATCACGTTCGATCAGTCAGTGAGCGACCGTGGCGGTTTAGTGATCGAAGCACATGCGGATGTACGGCGCGAAGTGACCGGTCTCGGTGTTCCACTCGGGGCGATTGGCGTCTTCGAGCGCCCTCCTGTCCGGGATGTCAACGATCTTTGCGCCAGCGCACGACGCATCGTGCTGCTCGACTGCGTCGACAATCCGAGCAATGTGGGGTCAATCGCCCGATCGGCAGCCGCCCTGGGATGGGACGCGTTGGTTCTCGACAGCACGTCATCCGACCCCCTCGCCCGCCGGGCGCTTCGCGTGAGCATGGGCACCACGTTTCGGGTGGGTTTCGCGCGCACGGACGACCTGGGGACCTTGATCGACCGCTTAAACCGTGACGGCGTCACCACTATCTCGCTCACTCCCCGACGCGATTCTGGACCCGTGGAGAACTTGTCCGAGATTCAGAACCTGCAGGAACGCGTCGCAATCGTGCTCGGCTCGGAGCGACAGGGCGTACGCGCCGAAATTACCGAACGCTGTTCACGCGCAGTGCGTATCGAGATGGCCGAGGAAGTGGACTCGCTGAATGTGGCGACCGCCGCGGCGATTGCCTGCTGGGCGCTGCGCTAACTGTTGACCATGTGGTTCGCAGCGTTGGTCATGTATTCGCGCAAACGCTGACGTACTGACTCGTCGCTGCCTCGAGCCTCACAGGTTGAATCGATCGCCCCATTCATGTTCAGCACCCAATGATCGCGCTCACGCTCTCCGATCACGAAGGGAAAGTGGCGCTGGCGCAATCGTGGGTGACCTCGCTCGTCGCTGTAGGTCGTCGGCCCTCCCCAATACTGAATCAGGAACTGTCGCAGACGTTCTCGCGCACCACTCAAGTCATCACGTTCCGGATACAGCACGAGGAGTACGTCATCACTCTCGACCCCTTCATAGAAACGATCAACGAGGTCGACAAAGAATTGCTCACCGACTTCGTCGTACATGATTAGTGGAACTCTGGATCTTCCCAATCGGGGAAAATGTCTGGAAGATCACGAGAGACGGTCTCAACGAATTCGGCTGGACGTTTTTCGAGAAAACTCACCACTCCCTCTGCGACATCTTTCGACCGTCCTCGAATTTGAATTCCACGGGAATCCACACGATGAGCTTCCATCGGATGGGCGGCGCCGAGCATCCGCCACATCATTTGTCGAGCAAGCGCTACCGCAACTGGCGCCGTGTTGTCGGCAATCTCGTTGGCAATTTCGTGCGCGGCAGTCATCAGCTGTTCGGGCGCATGCAGGCTGCGAACTAGCCCGTGTTCAAGCGCCTCCTCCGCATCGAACACTCTCCCAGAGAGCACCCATTCTTGAGCCCGAGAGATACCGACCACCCGTGGCAAGAACCATGACGAACAGGCTTCAGGGACAATGCCGCGCCTCGTGAAAACGAAACCGAAGCGTGCTGAAGTACTGGCCAAACGAATGTCCATCGGCAGGATCATCGTGGCACCAACGCCTACGGCAGGGCCGTTGATCGCGGCGATCACGGGCTTGTTGCAGGAGAAGATGCGCAACGTCACCGTGCCGCCGCCGTCTCGGCGCACACTCGCACCCGAATCCGAACTCATCTCTCCGTCATTGAACGTGTTTGCACCAGCGGAGAGATCCGCACCCGCGCAAAACGCACGTCCAGCGCCAGTCATGATCACTGCTCGGACTTCATCGTCCGCGTCTGCCAGATCAAAAGCCTGATGCAACTCGCGCATCATCTTTCCTGTGAATGCATTTAATTTCTCTGGGCGATTGAGCGTGATCGTGGCGACACGATCAGCAACTTCGTATGCGATGTGCTCGAATTTCATCACACGTCCAGGAATCGCGAGGCGGCGATTGCCGAACCAACTGCTCCCACGATCGCCCCGAGGATGAGCATCGAGAGCATCACGCCGCTCAGAAAACCGGAGGGCACGATCAGCGAGGAAATACCCGTTCCCGGCTTGAACCCCGCCACACCGTTCGTCCACGCCGAGTTGAGCACCCACAACCCACCGCAAGCCGCCAATGCGCCGAGCAGCCCTTGCAGCAAACCCTCGAGCATGAACGGAATTCGGATAAACCAGTTGGTGGCACCGACCAGTTTCATCACTTCAATTTCGCGACGCCGCGCGAACATCGCCGTTCGAATGGTGTTCCAGATCAATCCAACTGCGACGATCAGCAACACGATCGACATCACCAGCGTCACGACACGAATGAACTGCGAGAGCGTGGAAATGACTTGGAATTCGTCTTCCGCCAACGCCACATCCTCGACTCCCGGAAGCGAGCGGAACTGCTCGCTCAACGACCTCACCAACGCAGGGTCTTCGGTGAGCGGCACCACCTTGAATTGCGAGGGAATGTTCTCAGGTGTGAGCAAGCTGAGCGTCACGGGGTCACCAATGAAGATTCGCTTGGCCTCTTCGTAGGTCTGGGTCTTGTCGAGGTACTGCAACTTCTCAACATCGACGATGGTGTCTGCCTGACGAATGGACGAATCAACAAAGGCAATCTGATCTGGTGAAGCATCGCTGCGAACGAAGACGATCATCTCCACGTCACCGCGCCACTGCACCAGCAGGTTCTCAAACGCGCGCTGAATGAGCAACGTGGTACCCACCAACAACAACGCGATGGCTGAAGTGAGAACGGCAGCGGCAGTCAACGTGAGGTTGCGCCTGAAACTGGCCCAGGTCTCGCGCAAGGCGTAAGTGATACGCGCAATCATTCGTACACCCCTCGCTCCTGGTCGCGCACCACTACACCGCGGTCGAGCTGGATGACGCGACGACGCATCGCGTTCACCACGCGGTGGTCGTGCGTGGCCATCACCACAGTGGTGCCCGTGCGATTGATCTCATCCAGCAAGGCCATGATCCCCTCACCCGTTGCCGGGTCCAGGTTTCCCGTGGGCTCGTCGGCGAGAAGGATCAGTGGTCGATTGACGAACGCGCGGGCGATCGACACTCGCTGTTGTTCGCCACCCGAGAGCTGATTGGGAAAGCGGTCCTCCTTGCCGGCGAGACCGACGAGTTCCAAGACAAGCGGAACTTGCCGCGAAATCACGTGGCGCGGCTTACCGATTACCTCGAGGGCGAACGCGACGTTTTCAAAGACCGTCTTGTTCAAGAGCAACTTGTAGTCCTGAAAGACATTGCCCATGGTGCGGCGAAGGTGCGGCACTCGCGAGTCGGCCAGCTCGTTGATGTTGCGACCGGCCACCCACACTTCGCCGCGCTCCGGGCGCTCCTGGCGATTGATCAAGCGGAGAATCGTCGATTTCCCGGAACCAGATGGACCAACGAGAAAAACGAAGTCGCCCTTGGTCACATCAAAGCTGACGTCGCGCACGGCGACCGTCTCGGTTCCGTACTGCTTGGTGACGTTCTCCAGCCGGATCATCGATCCCCTCTCGACTGGATCATCCTAATTTTCAGCCTCCGCGTTCGCCCTACGCCAACGCAAAAACCCTTCCATGAAAGAGTCCAGGTCGCCATCCAACACGGCCGCCACGTTGCCGCTCTCTACCTCAGTGCGCAGGTCCTTCACCATTTGATAGGGCTGCATGACGTACGAGCGAATTTGACTGCCCCAGCCGATCGACGACGGCTTCCCGGCGATTCGCCGCATCTCTTCTTCACGCTCTTCTTCGGCGCGCGCCACGATCATCGTTTTCAACTTCTTCATGGCGTTCTCGCGGTTTTGCAGCTGCGAGCGCTCCTGCTGCGACGAAGCAACGAGTCCCGTCGGCTCGTGGATCAGACGAACCGCAGACGACGTCTTATTGACATGCTGACCACCGGCGCCTGAGGCGCGGAAGACCTCCATGCGAATGTCACTTTCGTTGATCTCGACTTCCGCATTGTCAAGCACGGGCCACACCTGAACGCTCGCGAAACTCGTCTGCCTACGACCTTGATTGTCGAACGGACTGATTCGCACGAGACGGTGCGTGCCTCGCTCGGAGGTCAGGAGCCCGTAGGCATAACGCCCGCGAACGGTGAAATCGGCAGAGAGGATCCCCGCCTCCGTCCCTTCAGATACGTCGCCGATCTCGACCTCGAAACCTCGTCGTTCCGCCCACCGCGAATACATCCGCAGCAACATCTCGCTCCAGTCCTGGGCGTCTACTCCACCATCCTTCGCGTTGATCTGCACGATTGCGCTGGACTCGTCATGCTCGCCCGTGAACAAGCTGCGCAACTCCAACTGATCAAGTCGCATGCGACACGAGGAGATACCTCGCTCCAGATCGGGCTCTTGGGAAGAGTCGTCAGCCTCACGCGCCATTTCATGAAGGACTTCCAAGTCCTCCACTTCGCCAGCAAGTTTGGCGAACTCATCAAGATCGGCTCGCAGATTGGAGTACTCCGAGGTCACCTTTTTGGCGTGTTCCTGATCGTCCCACAAGTCCGGCTTGGCAACTTCAATCTCCAACTCAGCCAGACGCGCGCGATTCGATTCCACCTTCAGATACTGAGCAGCTTCGTTGACACGCCCTCGTACCTCGTTCAAATCATTGGTGAAATCACGCATGACGAGTTAGCCGCGGCCGTGGCACAACTTGAACTTCTTGCCCGAACCACAAGGGCAAGCTGCGTTGCGCGGGGTGGCCGACCAATCTCCCGCCTTGTTCACCACCGTCTTTGCCGGCTGTGCTTGACCAGGCGTCGACGCGGCCGGTGCTTCGAGCGAATCTGGCTCGACCTGCATTTCCTGCACGTTCTGCAACACCGGCGCGTCGTTGCGAACCACTTGCACGTGCATCACGTACTTGACGAAATCCTGAGCAATTCCCTTCATCAGTGCGCCGAACATCTCGAAGCCCTCGCGCTGCCACTCGGTGAGCGGGTCTTTCTGGCCCATTGCGCGAAGGTTGATTCCCTCCTGCAGGTAGTCCATCTCTTCAAGGTGTTCGCGCCAACGTTGGTCGATGATCTTCAGCATCACCTGACGCTCAATCTCGCGCATGTTCGATGCACCAAGTTCTGCCTCACGTTTGTCGTAGTACGCGGTGGCGTCGCCCATGACCAAGTCGTACATCTCGTCGGTATCGGCGCACGCGGCGAGGTTTCCCGGCGTCAGCGAAGTCGGCCAGTACAACGTCAGCTCGCGAGCAAGACCTTCCAAGTCCCACTCGTCCTCGGCTTCGGACACGCAATGGCTCTCGATCAATGTGTCGACCGCTTCGGCGAGGTATTCCAGACCAGCCACTTTCAAGTCGATGCCATCGAGAATCTGATCGCGGCGCTGGTAGATCACCTTGCGCTGCTCGTTCATCACTTCGTCGTACTTGAGCACGTTCTTGCGAATCTCTGCGTTTCGTTGCTCGACGGTGGTTTGTGCGCGTTCGATGGCCTTCGTCACCATCGTCGCTTCGATCGCCTCATCCTCTGGCAGCGCACGACCCATCACCCATGACAAGGCACCAGTAGCGAATAACCGCATCAACTCGTCGTCGAGACTCAGGTAGAAGCGGCTTGCGCCAGGATCACCCTGACGGCCTGCACGACCGCGCAACTGGTTGTCGATACGACGCGATTCATGACGTTCGGTTCCCAGCACGTAGAGACCACCGAGCGCACGAACTTGTTCGCCCTCTTCCCGGCACGACTTCTCGAACTCGCTTAGCAACTCGCGATACCGACTCTGAGCTTTCTCTCGTGCAGTGAGATAGTCAGGCGGCATCTGCTCGAGCGGCATCGGTAGATCGAACTCATCAAGCAAGGTGTCGGGGTGGTGACCCTCCTTCAATACCTCCTGCCGCGCGAGTCCTTCCGGGTTTCCACCGAGGAGGATGTCCACTCCTCGACCGGCCATGTTCGTGGCCACCGTGACCGCGCCGATTCGTCCCGCTTGAGCAACAATCACCGCCTCTCGCGTGTGCTGTTTGGCATTCAAAACCTCGTGCTGAACACCCACTTGCTGCAACTTACGGGACAACAGCTCGCTCTTTTCCACGCTCACTGTTCCAACGAGCACCGGCTGGCCCTTGCCGTGGCGCTCCACAATGTCACCTACCACCGCGGCGAATTTCGCTTGTTCGGTCTTGTAAATGAGGTCGGCATTGTCCGCACGCACCATCGGACGATTCGTCGGAATCGGCACCACCTGCAAGTTGTAGGTGTTCATCAACTCGGCAGCTTCGGTTTGGGCGGTGCCGGTCATTCCCGCGAGCTTGTCGTACATGCGGAAGTAGTTCTGCAGGGTGATCGTCGCGAGCGTTTGATTCTCTTCCTTGATCTTCACTCCTTCCTTTGCTTCCACCGCCTGGTGCAATCCTTCGCTCCAACGACGACCTTCGAGAATGCGCCCGGTGAATTCATCGACGATCTTCACTTCACCGTCCTGGATGATGTAGTCCTTGTCACGGTGGTACAGCACCGCAGCGCGTAGTGCTACCTGCAACTGGTGCACCAAGTTCTGTTGCACTTGGTCATAGAGGTTCTCGATACCGAGCGCTTGCTCCACCTTTTCGATACCCGATTCGGTGGGCATCACGAGGCGCTTGCCCTCGTCGACATCGAAGTCGACATCACGCTTCAGCGATCGAACGATGGAGGCGAATCGGTAGTACGTCTTCGCCGCGTCGGCGACCCTGCCCGAGATAATCAGAGGTGTACGGGCCTCGTCGATGAGGATGGAGTCAACTTCGTCGACGATGGCGAAGTGGTGGCCTCGCTGGACCTTGTCAACTTTCGTCCCCGCCATGTTGTCGCGCAGATAGTCGAACCCGAATTCGTTGTTCGTGCCGTACGTAATGTCGGCGAGGTAGTCGACGCGCTTCTCGGCACTCGTAGGACGGTGCCCCGGCGCGACAAGTCCGACAGAAAGTCCGAGATAACGATGGATCCTGCCCATCCATTCCGCGTGGAACTTGGCGAGATAGTCGTTGACTGTGACGACGTGCACGCCCTTGCCCACGAGTGCATTGAGGTACGCAGGCAGAGTGGAGACGAGCGTCTTACCTTCACCCGTCTTCATTTCGGCGACCCACCCTGCGTGAAGTGCGGCACCACCCATCAGCTGAACGTCGAAATGGCGCTGACCGATCACGCGCCCCGCCGCCTCGCGGACGACCGCGAAGGCTTCCACCATCAGGTCGTCGACATCCTCCCCTCGCTCAATCCGCGAGCGAAACTCCGTGGTCTTGGCTCGTAGGGCGTCATCGCTCAAGGCCTTCATCGCCGACTCGAGGGCATTCACCTCGGGGACCACGGCAGCGAGCGCCTTGACTTTCTTGCCCTCGCCGGCACGGAGTACGCGATCAAGTAGTGCCATGGCGCAGATCAGGCTACCGAATGTGCATCGGTTCAGGAGTGGCAGCAACTGCCACGCAAGCCACGTACGCGGCACCCCGCAAGCTCAGACACTCGTGTGCAGCGGTCAAGGTTGCACCAGTCGTCACCACATCATCGATGACAAGAATCCTGCGCCCCTCGATGTGTGGTGCCGCTACGAATGTTGGTCCAGTTAGGCGATCGCGACGTGACCTTCCCGTTTGTGCATGCTCCCCTTCTCTCAACAAGGCCCGTCGCAATCGAATACCGCACTGCCGTGAGACTGCCGCGGCAATCAACTTTGCTTGATCATGTCCGCGCTCCCGCGCATGACGCCTTGATGTAGGCGCCCACGTCACCACTTCTGGATACTCAAGGTCGAGCCGTTGGATCAACAGGTCTCCAAGCAGCGTCGCGACGGCCCGAGACCTGCGCTGCTTGAGAGTAAGAACGAGCTCGCGGACCACACCATCGTAGAAAGCAGCCGCACGGATCTCCACGTTTCGTAAACGAGTGACAGGAGGAACAGCAGCGAGACGGATCTTCGCGCTACATCCGACGCACAGTGGATAGCCCAATTCACCACACGACTCACAGAACCGATCGAACAACACGCGCACACCTGCATTCTTGATTCATCAACTCGTTGAGCCTTGATGAGTAGCCTCGTCAAGTGAACAATTTCGTCGCACCGCTTCGGGATCGCCCGACTCGGCGGATTCTGCGATGTGTGGGCGGACTCACCTTGTTCGGCGCAGGAGTTGCGCTGCAGAAACAGGGGCGCATGGGACTCGCCCCCTGGGATGTCTTCCACGAAGGTTTCAGTGAAGTGATCGATTGGCCGTTTGGCCGCGCACTCGTACTCACGAGTTTTCTCGTGCTCTTCCTGTGGATTCCCCTGCGTCAACGAGTGGGGCTGGGCACGCTGCTCAACGCCGTTCAGATCGGCGTCGTTGCCGACATCGTGATCTCTCTCGTACCCGAACAGACGAGCTACTGGACGCGCATCCCGTTCATGGTCATCGGCATCCTCCTGGTGGGCGTCGGTTCCGGCTTCTACATCGGTGCAGGTCTCGGACCAGGCCCACGTGACGGTTTGATGACCGGGTTGGCTGCTCGCGGTATGGCGATTTCGCGCGCTCGCACCGCCGTCGAGATCACCGTGCTCCTCATTGGGTGGATTCTCGGCGGCACCGTTGGCGTGGGCACCCTTGCCTTTGCGTTGTCGATCGGACCGATCGTGGGCCGAACTATTCCTCGCCTACGAATGCAGGATCTGCCGTCTGCGACATCAGACGACGAGCGTCCGTGGGCCGAGTGAATCAGTAGCGATAGTTCTCGGGCTTGAACGGGCCCACTGGCTCTACGCCCAGGTACTCGGCTTGCTCGTCGGTCATCTTGGTCAACACGGCACCCAACGATTCGAGGTGCAGCGCGGCGACCTTCTCGTCGAGATGCTTCGGCAACACATAGACACCGATCGGGTACTTGTCGAGATTGTTGAACAACTCCATCTGTGCAATCACCTGATTGGAGAACGAGCAACTCATAACGAAACTCGGGTGACCGGTTGCACAACCGAGGTTCACCAAACGTCCCTCGGCCAACACGATTACCGCGTGACCATCGGGGAAACTCCACAGGTCGGTGCCCGCCTTCAACTGATCGCGAATCGCACCGCTGCGAGCCAGACCTGCCATGTCGATTTCGTTGTCGAAGTGGCCGATGTTGCAGACGATCGCATTGTGCTTCATCTT
>JAFMFC010000130.1 GCA_017856375.1 Ilumatobacteraceae bacterium
CTGTACGACGCCACGGGAGCACAACTCGCCGCGGTGCTGGCTGGCGAACCGGCATACCGCGTGAAGCAGTTGTGGGCCGGTCTGTACGAGCAGTGCAAATCGCTCGACGACATCACCACGTTGTCGGCGCCACTCCGCGCAAAGTTGAATACCGAGCTTCCCACCAGTTTGGTGCTGGTTCGCGAGAGCGTGAGCGACAAGGGCGACACGATCAAGTTCTTGTGGCGTCTGGCCGACGGCAATCACCCGATCGAAACCGTGCTCATGCACTACGCGGATCGTGTCACGGTGTGCGTGAGCACCCAGGCGGGCTGTGCCATGGCGTGCGGATTCTGCGCAACGGGCCAAGCGGGCTTCAGTCGTCAACTCACCGTGGGTGAAATTGTGGAGCAAGTGGTTCGTGCGTCGCGCCACGCCAAGAAGCGCAAACAACGCGTGGCCAACATCGTGTTCATGGGCATGGGTGAGCCACTTGCCAACGAGCCGGCGGTGTGGGGTGCGATCGAACGATTCCATGGCGACATGGGAATTTCTGCGCGACACCTCACGGTCTCCACCGTTGGCATCGTGCCGGGAATTCGCACGTTGGCCACTCGCCCGCTACCGGTGAATCTCGCGGTGTCGTTGCATGCCGCGCGAAACGACTTGCGCGACGATCTCGTACCGATCAACAAGCGGTACCCGTTGGAAGAGTTGATGACCGCCTGCCGCGACTACCTTCGGGTGAAGAACCGTCGCATCAGCTTCGAATGGGCGATGATCGCCGGTGTGAATGACTCTGCCCGCGATGCAAACGAGCTCGCCAAGCTGGCACTCTCACTGAAGCCAACCGCGCATGTAAATCTGATTCCACTCAACCCAACGCCGGGTTTCCCAACACGCGGCACCGATGCTGCAGGTGTGCGACGATTTGCTGATCGTCTTGCTGATCGCGGAGTGAACGCCACGATTCGTCGCAACCGCGGTACCGATATCGATGCTGCGTGCGGTCAATTGGCTGCCGGACAACCGGTAGTGCTCACCGGTCGCCGCAGCGTCTAGCGAGTAGTTCGCTCAGGCGCTCGCGGCGAGGAGTTCGCTCAGGCGCTTTCGGCCAGCGTCGATGTTCTGCTGCAATATCGACTCCACCACACCGACGAAGAACCTTCCGTTGTAATGCAACTGCATGGTGAGGTTGGTCGCACCTGCGCCATGGTCGTCGCGTGACGCAGCCGTGTCGGGAGCTCCGGTCACAGTGACGGTGAGTCGCCACATTGCATGAGTGCGACCATCGGTTTCGCGTCGCTCGAACACGATGCGGCCGCGTTCGTGCACGGTTCGCACGAGACGTAATCGCTTCGATCGCGCAAACGGCCCCACGCTCGCGCGCAGCTCTACGTCCCAGGTTGGCTCCTCGGCGTCGGCGACTCGCGTGGCGGAATGTACGAGCGACATCCACTGCGGATAAGCCGCAAGATCATCCACATGTTTCAGCACGGCATCCACCGAGGCCGATGTGCTGAGGCCCGCTTCGATATCCATCTACTGATTGCTCCGTCGTGTGGCGCTACTACGTGGCGACTGAGGGCCGTCGATTATTCGACGTGGTCACCCTGGTGGAAGTCGTCGATGTGATCGCCTTGCGGCAACGAGTCGGTGTCGGACGCACGCCGTTGCCCACTCGTTGCATCGGGCATGATCGGGCGTTCGATGGGTTTGGTCTGACTCGAGAACGCACGACTCAGCAATCGGCCGGTGGCGTTGAGCGCACCACCGACGTCACTCGTACGGTCGAACTTCGGTGCGTATTGCGCGTCGGTGGATGCAGTTTGCGCGTCGGTGGCCGCTGTGTCGTCTCCCCCGGCGTGCTCGATCGTTGGGGCAACATCGCGGGCAACATCGCGGGTGACGTCGCGCGCAAACGATGCATCCAACTTGGGTGATCCGATTGGCAGAGTGGGATCGAACAGTCCCGGACCGTCGTATCGCTTGACCGGCGCCGAAGTGTCGCGCGACGTGCGACGCGGAATGCTGGTGGTGTTGTTCGATGACGTGCGCGACGGCTTGTTCCCCGCTTTGTTTGCGGGTCTGGCGGAAGCGGGGCGAGTCGCTTTTGCGATGGGCGTGACTTTCGCAGCAGTCTTGGCCTTCGCTTCGACAGGTCGAGGGGCAACGAAAAGTCGTGGCGACTTTTCGCGACGATCGTCGAACGTCCATCCGCGCGGCAAGGTGAGTCGCGCTGCGTGATCGCCACACAAACGGTTGAGATGACGCGGCTCGTTGGCATCGTAGGTTTCCAACCAGACCACGCAGGCCGCACGGTCGATGCCGAAGGCGACTTCGGCTGGTTCGTTACAGCCGAGTTTTTCGCAACTTCGATTCACGGCTCCCACAGTAGGGACTCAGGTGGCGCCGAGTGGCGCATTCGGCGTCCGCCGACTTCTGGTGGGCGATGCGGGCCTCGATCCCACGACTTCTACGATGTGAACGTAGCGCTCTTCCGACTGAGCTAATCGCCCTTG
>JAFMFC010000045.1 GCA_017856375.1 Ilumatobacteraceae bacterium
TCGCTAGCCTGAGGCGAAATCGCGGGTGTAGTTCAGTGGTAGAACATCAGCTTCCCAAGCTGAGAATGCGGGTTCGATTCCCGTCACCCGCTCTAGAGCGAGACGAGCGCCCAGAGAGCAGCCACCAAACCAACGATCGCCATGATGATGGTGCGCGTTTTTGGCGCGACAGCAAGCTCGCCGGTGTCGGCTTGTCTCTGCGGTGGTCGCACCAGGGCGAGAACGTTGCCCACGAACATTGCCCCACCGAATGCCAGGACGAGCCACGCCAAGATGTCTTCGCCGAGAAACACTCAGTTCCCCACTAGGTCATCGACGACATGGTCGCGGGCGATGTTCTCGAAACGGGTGTACGCCTCGAGCCATGCAAGATCAGCCTTGCCGAGTGGGCCGGCTCGGTGTTTGGCCACCATCAACTCGGCGTAGCCGCGCAGGTTCGGATCCTGTTCGTACACCTCACCGCGATAGAGGAACATCACCACGTCGGCGTCCTGCTCGAGGGCGCCGGACTCACGAAGGTCTGACAACGTGGGGCGCTTGTCCTGACGCGACTCCAACTGACGGCTCAGCTGACTGAGTGCCAACACCGGCACGCTGAATTCACGGGCAAGCAACTTCAGTTTTCGGCTGATTTCGCTCACTTCCAACTGGCGATTCTCCGGTCTGCCGTCGCCACCCATCAATTGCAAATAGTCGATGACGATGAGGCCGACCGAGCCTTCGCGACTGAAGACGCGACGAGCTTTGGCGCGGATCTGGCCGACTGATGTTCCCGCCGAGTCGTCGATGATCAACGGAATGTCGAGTCGGCCAACAGCATGCCCGATCTTGCGCCAGTCATCTGCGCTCGGGCGTCCGAGACGCAGGACGGTTCCGTCCACTCGGGCCTCGCTAGCGAGGATTCGTTGCGCTAGTTCAGCCTTTGCCATTTCCAAAGAGAAAAACAACACGGGCTTGCCGGTCTGCTGCGCAGCGTGCACGGCGATGCCGAGGGCAAGCGCGCTCTTTCCCATGGCGGGACGAGCACCAACGATGTTGAGCGTTCCCGGCTGCAACCCCAAAAGAATGCGGTCGAGGTCGACGAGACCGGTGGGAATGCCGGTGATGGTCTCTTTCGCGTTGAAGCGCTCCTCGAGCTTCTCCATCATCTGCTTCATCAATTGATCGAGCGTCTCGGAACTGTCGCCCACTTGGCTTTCGGAAACGTTGAAGATGCGGCTCTCCGCTTCGTCCAACGCTTTCTCCACATCGTCGGGCTCGCTGTAAGCGATCTCGGCAATTTCCGAAGCGGCGCCGATCAGTCGACGCAAGCGCGCAGTGTCACGCACGATCTTGGCGTAACGATCTGCACTCGTGATCGCTGGCGTGTTGTTCTGCAATGCAAGCAGCGCATCCATGCCACCAACCGTGTCGAGCAAGCCTGCGCGGCGAAGTTCGTCACCAACGGTGATTGGATCAACGGGTTCACCCGATGTGTTGAGTGAACGAATCGCGTCGTAGATGTGCCGGTGTCCCGGCTTGTAGAACTCGTCGGGGTGAACGCCGCGCTCGAGCGCTACACCTACTGCTTCGCGCGACAACAACATCGCGCCGAGCAGTGAAGCTTCGGCGTCAAGGTTGTGCGGCGGAACTCGGTTTGCGGAGCGGGCCTGCGTGTTCGACATGGAGACACCTTGCCCGATCGCGCCTGTTGATCGCTAGTGGATGGACCTGTGAGATTGCTGGGGATTAACCAGCAACCACCGACACGGTGACGGTGCCAGAAACACCGTGCATGTCGATCGTCACCTGGTGCTCACCCACCGAACGGATGGGCTCGCCGAGCACGATGGCCTTTCGATCGACCGATGCGCCTGTCTGGGCGGCAATTGCCGAAGCCACATCGGCAGCAGATACCGAACCGAACAAGCGGCCTTCGTTGCCGGCCTTGGCCGTCACCGTAATCTGGCGCTTGCCGAGATCGGCAATCAGATTGGTCGCCGTCTCGCGATCGGCGGCCTCCTTCTGCTGACGGGCCTTCTTCATCGAGTCCGATTGGCGGACCGTTCCGTCGGTGGCAACCACCGCCAAGCCATTTGGCAGGAGATAGTTGCGGGCGTGTCCGGAAGACACATTGACGATGTCACCACGACGACCGACGCCGGCGACATCAGAGCGGAGCAATACCTGCATGGCTATGCCTCCTCGCTCGGTGCAGCAACTTCTGCTGCTGGAGTTTCGGTGGCGGCCACCTCTGCCTCGATCACATCGGCGTAAGTGTCGACGAGTGCATTGTCTGCATCAGGCCGACCACGACTTGGACGCTCGTTGTAGCCGTCTTCTTCACCTCGACGCGGGGCGCGAGTGGAGGCAACGCGCTTGGTGTAAGGCAGAAGGGCCATCTCGCGGGCGTTCTTGACGGCCGTGGCAACATCGCGTTGCTGCTGCACATCGTTGCCATTCATGCGGCGCGCCTTCAACTTCGAGCGATCCGACATGAATCGCTGCAGCAAGTTGACGTCCTTGTAATCGATGTACTCGACCTTCTCTGCATTCAGCAGGTTCGGGCGCTTCTTGTACTTACGCATCGCAGCTCGTGCTGCGCGCTCCTTGTTCTTCTTACTGGTCATGATTCGTTTCCTTTACTGAGATCAGAAGGGCTCTTCGCCGCTGTCGTAGGGGCTGGCTTCTCCGGCTGGGTTGGCGCCACGATTACCACCGCCGCCGCCTTCGCCGCGGGGCGTGCGCTCCACTTGAGCGGTTGCCCAACGCAGGCTCGGTCCAAGTTCGTCTGCGATGACGTCGATGGCAGTGCGCTTGTCGCCTTCGCGAGTGGTGTACTCACGCTGCTCGAGTCGACCAGTGACGACGACGCGGGTGCCCTTGTGCAGCGAAGCTGCGGCGTTCTCGCCAAGTTGACCCCACGCGGTGACGTTGAAGTACGAGGTTTGTTCCTGCCACTCACCATTCACCTGGTAACGACGACCGACGGCAATGCCGAACGAAGCAACTCCGCGGCCCGATGTGGTGAAGCGGAGTTCTGGATCGCGGGTGAGGTTTCCCACCAAGGTGATCGAGTTGTCAGCCATGTTGTTGATGCTCCTTCAATGAAGATGTGGTCAGGCCGACTTGACGACCATGCCGCGACGAGCGGCTTCCTGGTCGGGAAGTCGGAGAAGTTTGTGGCGCAACACGTCGTCGGACAGCTTGAGTGTGCGCTCGACTTCGTCGAGTGCTCCACCCTGGGCGACGATGTTGAACACCGCGTAGTACCCCTCAAGCTGCTTGTTGATCGGGTAAGCGAGTCGACGCTTGCCCCACCAATCAGGCGAGCCATGAACCGAGCCGCCGACGCCTTGCACGGCTTTGGTGACCTGGTTGATCCAACTGTGTGCCGCGGACTCTTCCAGAGTGCCGCTCACAATGACCATCAATTCATATGCACGCATCGGTGCATCAACTCCCTTCGGTTCCGGCTTTACGGGCCGGAGCCCCCGTAGGGGCAGGGTGGATAAGGACTGAGAAGGGTATCGGCACGCCATCACCATGCCACCCCCGTGTGGCAACCCGATCGGAACCGCGCTGTCGGTTACTGGGCTTGGCGATGAGCGCCAGCCTGAGGACTGGCCATCGGCAAGGACCGCAACAAGTGGTGCCAGCCACATTTGCGGCACGCCTCCACCACGTAGGCGGTGTAGTCACCGCCCCGAGTGCGCGCGGCTAAACGACGAAACTCCTCGAGCTCATCCGGCCGCGTGATGCACCGACCATGACTCGGAAGTCGTGGACCGAACACGTAACTCACGAGCACCACGTTGTCGTCAACACAAATCGGACAACGAACCTCGGTTTCATCGCCGAAGTTGCGCGCGGCGCGCACCAAATCGGGGTGTGCATCGCACACTTGATCACGACGCAAGCGACCTCGCCGGTACTCGTTGATCAACGCGCGGCGCGTCAATCGATGATCGATCACACCAGAGAGCGCAACGCCGTGGTCATCGGTGAGCGACAACGCACTCAACCAACCTTGCTTTCGGCGAACTCCCATGAGCGGGAACGATAGTCAGCGTCGAGGCGCACTGGCGGGACGATTCGCCCACCATTCATCCAGACGGCGGCGAACCTCCGCGTCGCCGACCAGGCCCTCCTCGAGGCGAATCTCCATCAGGAACTCGAGTGCTTGGCCTACTTCCCTGCCGGGAGCAATACCGAGGTGTTCCATCACCTGCTGACCGTCCATCTCTGGTCGCAACGCAGCAAGTTCCTCCTGTTTGGCGAGTTCGGCAATGCGCTGCTCCAAGTCGTCCATTCGTTTCGACAACATCAGTGCCTTCTTCTCGTTGCGCGTCGTGCAGTCGCAGCGCGTCAGCACGTTCAGTTCGTTGAGTAGTGGGCCTGCGTCGCGCACGTAGCGACGTACCGCCGAATCCGTCCATCCCATTTGATAGGTGTGGAATCGCAGGTGCAGCGCCACCAGTTCGGTGATTGCTTCGACATCCTCGGTTGAGTATTTGAGAGCTTTCAGGCGACTCTTCGACATTCTCGCCCCAACCACTTCGTGATGATGGAAGGAGACTCCCTTGCCTTCCTGAAAGGCGCGGGTCTTCGGCTTGCCGATGTCATGGAACAACGCGGCGAGCCTCGTGATGCGATAGTCGAAGTCGCTCGACGCATCGGGTCGCACGTTCTCCACCACAGCAAACGTGTGAGACAGCACGTCTTTGTGTCGATGAATTGGATCCTGCTCCAGGCGCATCGCGGGCAGCTCGGGGAAGAAGCGGTCGGCAAGTCCCGTCTCGACGAGGAACCACAAGCCCATCGTCGGGTGATCGAGCACGATCAGACGATCGAGTTCGTTGCGGATTCGCTCCGCCGACACGATTTCGAGGCGATCGGCCATGTCCTTCACCGCCTGCACGAGCTCGGGAACGGGCTGCAGGGAGAGCATCGCGATGAAACGCGCCGCTCTCATCATGCGCAACGGGTCGTCACTGAAACTCACCGTCGCAGAAAGCGGTGTCCTTAATGTCTTCGACATCAAGTCGGCCATACCACCAAAGGGATCCACGAGTGCTGGAGAGTCGGATGTGATCTCGAGCGCCATCGCGTTCACGGTGAAGTCTCTCCGGGAGAGGTCTTCGTTGATATCAGTTGAGAACTTCACCTCGGGTTTGCGCGAATCGGGCGAGTACGCCTCTGCGCGATGTGTGGTGATCTCATACGTGCGGTCGCCTTTGCGGCACGCCACGGTTCCGAATCGCTCCCCGGGTGCCCACACCGCATCAGCCCACGGCGCAATGATCGAACGGATCTCTTCTGGGTGCGCATCGGTGGTGAGATCGAAATCCATTTCGCCGCCTGATCGATCGATCATCAAATCGCGTACCGTCCCTCCAACGAGGAATGCGCGCTTACCAGCCGCAGCAAACAGCCTTGCCGGCTCTGCAACCTCGGCGATGATCGGCGCGAACCGTTGCGGAATCACGGAAATCAGGTTAGAGGTGCTCATCGCAGTCGTTCGTGGATGAACGACGACTACCGTCTTTTGGTGTCGATTCGAAGCGCATCGAGGCCAGTCGCCGGACTCATCGCGTTCGTTCTCGTAGTTCTTGCACTTCCCCTCTCGGCTGTCTCGGGCACCTCGATAACCGAGGCGATCGAGGTGCGGCTGGTGGCCCAGAACTTCAATGTGGCTACCTCTCGACAAATGCGATTCGTGCTCAATGTCGCGAACGAGCAAGCCCGCGAGGACCTGGCCAACGATTCCACCGCGCGAGTGAACGTCGCTGTCGGCACCGCCCTCACCAGCCGTGCTCAGGTTCTCGACATCGCCGAGCGCGGAGTTCAGTTCGAACGGGTGGCAGAAACGAGTCTGCGTGTTCGCCAACTGGATCGTAACGAGGCGGGCGACTTTGTGGTTCAGTCCTCACTCATCGGCAACCTGCGTCGCCTCGCCGGTGGTGTTCATCCTGTCACCGTCGAGTTCCTGCGAAACAGTGAGGTCGTGGGAACCATCACTTCATTCGTCAACTTGTTTTCGGAAGCCGAGCAGTTCGCTGCACTTCCCGTGAGCATGGTTGCATCGATCGATGCTCCCAACTCGTTCACCCCTCAAGGCGTGATCCAACTGAGTGCGCAGACTCGAAGCCAGCTGCAGACTCTTGCCGGACTCCTTGAACTTGGGCCAACACCGCTGAGTGTGCAAATTGCTCCGCACGTGTTGGAGGCACTCGCTCGATCCACTGATCCAGATGACGCTGCTTTGCGTGATCGACTCGTTGCCGCGCTGCCACGGCATGAGTACCTTCCCACCACGTTCGTTCCTTTCGATCCCTCCAGTGCATCGCGTTCGTCACTTGTGGATGCATTCACCGAGCAGCTCCAATTCGGTGAAGTGTCGATCGACCGTTACAACGGCGACGCTCCACTCGACAGAACGGTTTGGTTCTCACGTAATCCCGTCGATCGTGACGGTGTTTCGCTCATTCGGCAATTGGGTTTTCAGTCCCTCGTTCTCACGCCACAAGCGTCAATTGGGATGGGGTCCCTCGATAATTACGCCAAGCCGTATCGCATTGATGGCTCGACTGGTGGTTCGAGCATGGTGCTGCGCACCGTCGATCCTGTGCACGGGCGACTGCTCTCAACCCAAACAGGGGACCAACTCGTCGCCTCCTACACCATCGCAGCAGACCTCATCGTGGGACGCCAAGAGATTCTCGATAGCGGGGGTGATCCGGCGACACGGCACGCGGTACTCGCTACCAACTCGGGCAACCCGCCTGCCGCAGGAATCGCCACGCCGTTACTCGTCGCTCTCAGCCGCGCGCCCCAACTCAGTATGCGAAGTTTGGCGAGTGGTTCTGTATCGCTTTCCGGGACTTCAACGGTGAGCCTCCCGCGGGCAGATCGAGTGTCGTTGCTCGATCGTCGAGAGTCTTTGCAATCAATGGTCGACCAGATTGCGTCCACCTCCTCGATGCTCACACCCGATGCCCCTCAACATGAGTTGTGGCGTATCTCGCGACTGTCATGCGGTCACGATGCGTTGAGCGCCGAGGAGTTTCAGTTGTGTGTCCGAGGCTTGCGCGGCCAACTTCGAGCGTTGCGCAATCAGGTAAGCATTCCCGAGTCGCTCACGTTCACACTCGGCGGACGCGAAAGCGAGTTGCGACTGCAGGTGCGCAACGAATCGACACAGCCGTTGTCGGTGATCGTGTCAATGAACAGTGCAAAGTTGCAGTTTCCCGAAGGGTCGCAACTGGTCTCCATTCCCCCCACATCATCGATGGACCTGCTCTTCCCTGTGCGTGCACGCGCCAACGGAAGATTCCCCGTGGAAGTGGTGCTCACTACTCCAGATGGACTGATTCAAGTGGGGCGTCGTGTTCCGATGACTGCGCGCGTGAGTGCATTGGCAGGACTCGGTCAGGTTGTTACCGGTGCGTCAATAATCATCCTGCTCACGTGGTGGGTTTCACATTGGAGAAAGAAGCGGCGTGAACAGGCATCCCAAAACCACCCCGCATTACACTGACCCGCATGAGCATCCGCATCGTTACAGACAGCGCCTGTGATCTACCGCAACAACTCGTCGATCAACATCGCATCACCATCGTTCCCTTGTCGATCCGATTCGGCGACAAGGAGTACATCGATCGCAAGGATCTGACCAAGGAGCAGTTTTGGCAGATGTGCTCGTCGTCGCCAGTACTTCCTGAAACTGCTGCGCCGTCCCCCGGCCAGTTTGAAGTCGAATTCCGCCGACTCAAGCAAGAGGGTGCGACGGGCATTGTCGTGGTCAGTCTCTCCTCCGACCTCTCCGCCACGATGCAGAGTGCCGAACTCGCCGCCCGAGCGGTCGCTGGTGACATCGATGTGCGCATCGTTGACAGCCGTTCTGCCTCGATCGGCGAGGGCATTACTGCGGTGGCCTGCGCCAAGAAGGCTGCTGCCGGCGCAGGAATCGATGAGGTTGTCGCGCTCGGCAAGCAACTCGCTGAGAAGTCCAAGGTGTGGGGCGCTCTCGACACCCTCGAGAACCTGAAAAAGGGTGGCCGCATTGGCGGTGCCAAGGCCATGCTCGCCTCGGCGTTGTCGATCAAGCCGATTATTGAAGTTCGCGGCGGCAAGGTGGAAGAGGGCGGCAAGCAGCGCACGCGCAGCAAGGCCCTCGCGTTCCTCGTCGAGAAAGTACGCAACGCAGGACCAATCGAGAATCTTTCGGTGTTGCAGGCACAATGCGACGATCTCGACGTGCTCGTCGATGAATTGCGCAAGGTGTATAGCGGCGAAATCATCGTCGGTGACATCGGACCAGTGATTGGTGCCCACACGGGCGCCGGCACTATCGGTGTCGCATATCACCACGCCTGAGATCACTCACTTCACTACACCTCAAGCACTAGCGTCGCGTCACAGCGATGGTGCAAAGAGAGGTGCTCGGTGAGTTGATCGGCGATCGGTATCGCCTCGACCGGCACATTGCCAAGGGCGGTATGGCCGAAGTCTGGTTGGCTAGTGACGTGAAGTTCGACCGCAATGTCGCGGTCAAGATCCTGAAACCACACATGGCGAGCGATCCCAAGCTGGTAGAGCGTTTCCGCCGGGAAGCCATTGCTTGTGCGGGCATTGACCACCCGAACATCGTTGCCGTCTACGACTGTCTGGAGCATCACGGACAACAAGCCGTGATCATGCAATACGTCAAGGGCAAAAGCCTGCGCGATGTGCTCGATCGTCAGAAGAAACTCGGCCCGCAACTGACCATACATATTGGAATGTCAGTTGCCGCCGCACTGGAAGAAGCCCACAAGAAAAAGATCATCCATCGCGATGTGAAACCAGGAAACATCCTGATCACCAAAGATGGGCGCGTGTTGCTCACCGATTTCGGTATCGCGAAGGCGCTCGATTCAAGCAGCGAAGACGACTTGACGAACGACAACATCATGATGGGCACCGCCAAGTACCTCTCACCAGAGCAGGTGCGTGGCAAGCCGCTTGATGGGCGTGCTGATCTATACGGGTTGGGGCTTGTGTTGTACGAGTGCCTCGCCGGCAAGGTGCCTTTCATTGGCGACACCGATGCTGATACCGCTCTCGCTCGGCTGCAGCGGGCACCAACGGACCTCGCTCGTCTACGGCCAACACTTTCACCACAACTGGTGAAAGTGGTGATGACACTGCTCGCCCGCAACCCTGACGACCGCTACCCCTCGGGTGCTGCAACACAAGAAGCGTTACTTGCAGCAAGCACCGGCCACCTCGATCGCACCACGGAACTCACTCCTCCCGCTGGTATTCCCGTTATCGAACAGTTTGAGGAACAGTTGTTTGTCGACGAAACGCCTGAGCCCGAAGTGTCTGCACCTCGGCGCGCACCGCGAAAGGAAAGTCGCAAGTTGTTCGCGATGCTGGTCGCACTTGGCTTCGCCGCGGCCGGTGCACTGTGGGCAGTGTCGCGTGATCCCGAAACCGCAGTTGCCCCGGGCGAGGAGGCGACAAGTGTGCCGCTTGGCCCAGTTGGCATTGCCTCCATCGTGAGTTACGACCCGAATGGTGATGATGGTGAGGAGAACGAGGCGCTCACGCCATTCCTGCTCGACGGCAACCCTGAGACTCTTTGGACGAGCACTTGTTATGCGAACCAGTTCTTCGGCAGCAAGCAATACGTCGGCTTGATGATTCAACTCAGTCAACCCGCGACGGGAACCCTGAATCTTGCAATGGGCAATGCCCCGTGGACGATAGAGGTCTATCAATCATTGGAAGGCAGCAAAGCAACGGTTGCCGAATGGGGCGAACGAACGGCGCTCAAATTCAACTCACGACGTCGTGGCTCCACATTCGACATCGTCAACCCGGCGCAATACCTGTTGGTGTTGTTCACCGAGGCCGGGCGTGGTGCCGCATGTAGTAGCGCCAACCCATTCCAGACGATCGTCTCAGGAGTGTCCTTCTCTCAGAGTTAGCCTCGAGTCGTGGACTCCGAGCAGACCAACGACGACAAGTGGGTGAAGCGGTTTCTCGACGTTCTTGATGATGGCATCGCTTTCATCCGTGATCGGACTACGTTCCCCCTCGTCAAAATCGTGCGTGGCACGGTATTCGGAACATTTGGTGCCCTCGGTTCGGTGCTCGTCTTCATTTTCATGCTGCTTGCGATGTTCCGCGGACTGAATGAGCTGCTCGATCTGTGGTGGTCGCGTGAGACATCCGTGTGGGCGAGCTACTTCATCCTTGGTGGGTTGTTCCTGATCGTCGGTGGTCGCCTTCTGCGTCGCCGTCGCCCACGTGACTAATTTGGTTTGGCCCTCACCCCGAAAGCGAGCGACATGTCAACATCACACCATCGCGTTTTGATCATTGGTTCTGGGCCAGCGGGCCTCACCGCTGCTATCTATACGGCACGCGCCAGCCTGCAGCCTTTGATTATTGAGGGCGAACCGTCGTCCACTTCGGATCAGCCCGGCGGACAGTTGATGCTGACGACGGAGGTCGAGAACTTCCCCGGTTTCCCCGAAGGAATCATGGGTCCCGAGTTGATGACCCGCTGTCGCGAACAAGCTGCACGGTTCGGCGCTCAATTCATTACGGAGAAGGTGACCAAGGTCGACTTCTCTGCTCGACCGTTCAAGGCATGGGTGCGCGACACGCTCTACACAGCCGACAGCGTGATTGTCTCCACTGGCGCACAGTCGCTGATGCTCGGCCTACCCGAAGAGAGTCGTCTGATCGGACACGGTCTGTCCACCTGCGCAACGTGCGATGGGTTTTTCTTCCGCGGACAAAACATCGTGGTCGTCGGCGGAGGCGACTCGGCTCTTGAAGAGGCACAGTTCCTCACCAAGTTCGCCGCCAAGGTCACCATCATTCACCGCCGCGACACATTGCGTGCCTCCAAGATCATGCAGGAGCGCGCATTCGCCAACGAGAAGATCGAGTTCTTATGGAACTCACAAGTGACGAAGCTCCTTGGTGATGAAAAAGTCACAGGGATCGAAGTCGCGAGCACCGTCGATGGCACCACTTCAACCCTCGATGTCACCGGAGTGTTCGTCGCTATCGGGCACAAGCCGAACACCGGTCTGTTCGAAGGTATCCTCGACATGGAGTCGACGGGGTACCTGATCACCAAACCAGGATCCACCTACACGAACATCGAGGGCGTCTTCGCGTGTGGGGACGTGCAAGACCACACCTATCGCCAGGCAATCACCGCCGCGGGCTCCGGTTGCATGGCAGCCATCGACTGCGAACGTTGGCTCGAAGCGCAACACTGAACGGGAATACTCACGCCGCGTGAGTTGTTCCTATTGGTTAGCATTCGGCAGTTCACGAAAGGACGCATCATGGCTGACGGCATCGTCACACTCACCTCGGAAACATTCGACGAGACGGTTCGTGGGTCGGACACCCCGATCCTGGTTGATTTTTGGGCCGAATGGTGCGGACCGTGCAAGCAGATCGCACCGGTGTTGGCCGAGCTCGCCACAGAGAACAAGGGCAAGTTGACCGTCGCCAAATTGAACGTCGACGACCACGGCGACATCGCCATGCGCTTCAA
>JAFMFC010000046.1 GCA_017856375.1 Ilumatobacteraceae bacterium
GACTCGGAGATGCCGGCAAGCGGCAGTGCGCCGACAGCGGAACCGGCGCCGACGCCACTGGCGATTGCGAGCACGCTGAGGGCCCACGCGCGAGCATCCGATCCCATCTCTTCGGTGGCGAACACCATGATGAACACGCTGAGGGCAAGCCCAAGAGGTCGGCCAATGGTTTGCGTGGCAACGAGGAACTCGAAGCTGGGAGCAAACGCGCCGAGAGAAGTGACGAGTGGAGCAAGCCACGCAGTGATGATGATCATCCTGCGGCGCCCGAGGCGATCGGCGGAAAGCGCGAAGGGCAGGGCGATCACCACGCCCCAGCGCACAACGGCCGCAGCAAAGCCCTGACCCTTGGCGGACACGTCGAATTCCTCGGCGGCGAACGCGACGGTCTGGGTGAACACCGTGTTCACGAACGCGGCGGGAAGCGTGGCCAGAAACAACAGCACGATCACTCGTCGGCGATGCGCATCGAGGCTGCTCGGCACCGTGAAGCCCAACATCGAGCGCACTTGGCGGGCGTCTCGAGCGGCTGTCACCACTGCGCGAGCATACTGATGACCTCATGCAGATTGTCGTCGAGCGCTCCGAGAATCTCTCGGGAGAAGTGCAAGTGCCGGGAGCAAAGAACTCGGTACTCAAGTTGATGGCGGTGACGGTGCTCGCTGAGGGCACATATCGCATCGGCAACGTGCCTGACATCGCCGATGTGGCAACCATGTGCGAACTGCTCGAAGCGATCGGATTGCGTTGCCATCGGCCAAACCCGCACCAGTTGGAGATCGTCAACTCGGGAAACATTCGTCCCGTAGCGCCCTTCGAGATCGTCGATCGCATCCGCGCCTCGATCAACCTGCTCGGCCCGCTGCTATCGCGGTTTGGTTCGGTGTCCCTGGGTTTGCCCGGTGGCGACGACTTCGGTGATCGACCGATCGACCTACACGTTGCCGGGCTCACCGCAATGGGGGCGACGTTCGATATGACACCCACCGAAGTACGTGCCACGACGAAGGGTCTGCGCGGCACCGAGATCGTGTTGCGCTTCCCGAGCGTTGGTGCCACCGAGAATTTGTTGACAGCCGCCGTGCTTGCCGAAGGCGAGACGATCATCGACAACGCGGCCCGTGAACCCGAGATCAACGATCTCTGCTCGATGCTGATCGACATGGGTGCCGACATTCGAGGCGTGGGCACCGATCGCTTGACGATCGTCGGCGTGCAGCCATCGGATCTACGCGCAGTTGATCACGATGTGATCAACGATCGTGTGCAGGCAGCGACATACATTGCGGCAGTTGGCGTGGCCAAGGGTGAAGTGTTCGTGCGCGGTGGGCGCGCGGAACACATGGAGATGCTGCTCAATCGTTACGCCGAGATGGGCATCAGCATCATTCCGCAGAGCGATGGCTTGCGGGTGTCGTGCGGTAGGCGACTGCGCGCCATCGATTTCGCCACGCTTCCGTATCCAGGCATTGCCACTGACTACAAGCCGTTGCTCGTGGGCATGTTGGCAGTCGCCGAAGGCACGGGTGTGGCTACAGAGAACCTGTATCCGGGCCGCTTCCGCTATGTGGACGAGCTGATGAAGATGGGAGCCGACGTGCGCATCGACGGCCACCATGCCGTCATTCGTGGCGTGGAGAAGTTGACGGGAACCGAGGTGGTTGCCCCCGACATTCGTGCGGGCGCCGCGCTCGTGGTGGCGGGTTTGGCGGCAACGGGCACCACGACCATTTCCCAGGTGCATCACATCGATCGCGGGTACGACGATCTGGTTGGCCGACTGGCCGCGCTCGGCGCCCGCGTCTCTCGACGTTCGTAAGGCGCGGACTCAGGCGTCCGGCTGCTCTTGATTGCGCTCCGCGTTACGCGTGGCGCGCCAGAGCATGAGCACAATTACGACAATTGGCCCTGCAACGAGCAGGATCTCATCCCAACCACCTTGATGTGCGAGCACCCCCGTATCGTAGAGGCGTCACAAGGAACCGGAACTTCACATGAGCATGCAACAACAAGTCGAGGAGACCATAGAAGTTATTCGGCCGGCATTGCAGGCCGACGGCGGCGACATCGTTCTGCAGCAAGTGGATGAGTCGACGGGCATTGTCACCGTGACGTTGGTTGGTGCATGCGGAACTTGCCCGGCATCAGATCAGACGCTGAAGGCAGGAATCGAACGAATCATGAAGGATCGTGTGGACGGCGTCACCGAGGTCGTGGCGGTCTAGACCTTGTCCAAGAACAACCTCGATATCGACACGCTGTTCGCTGCGGCCACGAGCGGTGATCGAGGCGCGTTGGCGCGTTTGTTGTCTCTCATCGAGCGCGGCGGAGCACCAGCGAAAGACATCGCTCGTCGTGCTCACCGGGCATCGGGTTCGGGATACGTAGTGGGAATTACGGGTGCGCCCGGCGCCGGCAAGAGCAGTTTGACGAGTGCTCTCATTAGCCATCTGCGCAAGGCGGGAGAACGCGTTGCGGTGTTGGCGATCGATCCATCATCACCGTTTACGGGTGGTGCGATTCTCGGCGATCGCGTGCGTATGCAGGATCACGCGCTCGACGCTGGTGTGTTCATTCGCAGCATGGCCACGCGCGGACATCAAGGTGGTTTGTCGGTAGCCACGAGCGAATCAGTTCGCTTGCTCGATGCGCTCGGCTTTCCGTGGATCGTGGTGGAGACGGTGGGCGTTGGTCAGGTGGAGGTGGAAATCGTTGGCAAGGCCGACACCACTGTGGTGGTGGTGAATCCGGGTTGGGGCGACTCGGTCCAGGCAAACAAGGCGGGCTTGATGGAGATCGCCGACGTGTTTGCGATCAACAAGAGTGATCGCGCTGGCGCGAGCGAGACACGACGAGACATTGAGAACATGCTTGAGTTGACCGAGTTTGATGAGGGTGAGTGGCGGCCAACGATCACGTTGACGGTGGCTACTTCGGGCGAAGGCGTCGAAGATTTGTGGTCGGCGATACGTACACATCGTGACCACTTGGAGAAGGCCGGCGAGTTGGGTGCCCGTCGCAGTGCGCGTTTGCGCGAGGAGTTGCGCGAGATCATCGAGCGCAGGTTGGAGGAGCGGGCCCGCGAGTTGTGCCAGGGCGACCGATGGGATGCGTTGCGGCGAGATGTGGAAACGTCGGCAATCGATCCGTGGAGTGCCGCAGACGAAATGCTTAAGGGCGTTGGCGCCTGACGTCCGCAGGGTCGTCACCGCCAGCCTCACACTGAGCGGTGCGGTGGGTGTGTTCGCCCTTTCCTTTGGTGTGCTCGCGGTGAGTGCTGGGGCGAGCATTGCGCAGACGTGTGCGCTCAGCTTGCTCACGTTCACCGGTGCATCGCAGCTTTCGGCGATGGCGGTGATTGGCAGCGGCGGAACTGTGGGTGCTGCACTCGGAGGCTCGTTGCTCCTGGCAGCGCGCAATGGTGTGTACGGACTTGCACTCGCGCCCTACTTCGGCGACTCGCTCGGCAAGCGACTCGTCACAGCGCAGTTCATCATTGACGAAACCACTGCCATGCACATGGCAGAGACCGATCCGCGGTTGCGCAAGATCGCGTTTTGGACAACCGCAATTGCCTTGTACTCGTGTTGGAACCTCGGCACGTTGCTTGGTGCGCTTGCGGGCAGCGCGATTGATCCGCAGCAGTTTGGCTTGGATGTGGCTTTCACCGCCGCGTTCGTGGCGATGCTGTATCCGCACCTCGTGCGTCGTCGTGCACGCTTGGCTGCGGCGATTGGTGGCGCAATCTGTCTGATCGCCATTCCGTTTTCGCCGGTGGGGCTTCCCGTTTTGCTCTCGGGCGTGGCGATCTTCGTTGGAGTGCCGGCATCGGGGGACGAGTCGTGAGCGGCGAAATGTCGTGGTGGCTCGTGGTGTGGTTGTCGCTCGGCGCGTATGCGTTCAAGGCACTTGGGTTCGTGGTCATCGGCGGCCGCACGCTGCCGGGCTGGTTGGAGCGTTCTTTGCTGTTGATTCCCGCGGCGCTACTCACCGCGCTCGTGCTGAAGGACACCTTCTCTACGGGCACCGAGTTGGTGTTTGATGAGCGAGTTCTTGGCCTCGGTGTTGCGGCCTTCTCCGCGTGGCGAAAAATGCCGCTGATCGTGACCGTGGTTCTGGCCGCCGCGGCGACCGCAATCGTTCGCGCGCTCTAACGCGCTTCGACGATTTTCTTCAGCTCACGCAAGTTGCGACGCCAGATTGCGCGCATCACCACTTGTCCGCCGACGATGCCAGCGAGCGGGCCGCCCATCCACCACGGGAAAATGAGGTCTTCGATCCATTCGAAGCGCGTTGTCGTACCTTGTGGCGTGATCGTGAATTTGCCGGTGCCCGTGACGATGCCGACGTGGCGCACGCCCATCACCTTGGCGGGTTCCCATTCGGTGATCTCCATGCGATCGGTGAGACGAAGAGGACCAACCTTGGTGTCGCACAGGAACGCCGTGCCCAATCCGCGCGTTTGTTGACCAACGAAACGAATCGCCACGGCATCGGCCATCCAGTCCACGTGACGCTCGACGGGCTCGACCACTTCCCAGACTCGCTCGGGTGTGGCGTTGATGTCGATCGAAACTTGGATGCGGGCCATGACTCGACCGTACTCAGCGTGCGGTCAGAACGCGCGACCGTAGACAGAAATATGTCGCGAACTTGCCTCGGTAAAGGGATCATGTGCGTAGGACGAGAACCGAGATTCGAGCACGAGGCCGGCTGCGTGAGCCATCTCGTCGATTTCGGTGGGTGAGGCATACCGCACCTGCCAGCTGCGGTCGTTACCCAGTTCGTCGACGAATGATCCACCCATTAATTGCTTCGTCGTGTCCACCCACGCTCGTGATTCGACGAGTTGGTTTCCACGTTTCGTCTGGGTGCTCTCGTTCGGCGTGTCGCCAAGCGAGTCGTCGGGAACGAATGCGTCGATGATGACGTGACCACCTACCAGCAGACGTCTTTCGGCTTCTGCAAGGCATACGCGTTGTTCGTCGGCGGAAAGCAGGTTGAAGAGGGTGTTGTAGGCGATGAGCACCACAGCGAATGGCCCGCGTGGCATGTCGCGGACCATGTGCCCAACGCTGACGGTGAGTCGCGGATCAACGTTGGGGCGAGCGAGCAGGCGCGCCACCATCGATGGCGAGTTGTCCACGCCGCTTACCGGAAGGTGCTGCGAGAGAGGAACCGCAAGTCGGCCCGTACCGACCCCAAGTTCGAGAACGGGTTGGGAGTCGGCGAGATTGACGACGAAGCGAACGACGCTGTCGATGTCGTCGAGATCTTCGTACCACTCGTCATAGACGTCGGCGAACTGCTCGCCGTATTCGTTATGCGAGAACTCCATGCGTTCAGTGTGGCGGGTAGTGTGACGAACGATGCCCGTCTATCTCGATCACGCCGCTAGTACGCCAATGCGCGAAGTGGCGATCGAGGCGATGCGGCCCTTTCTCGACACCACGTATGCCAACCCCGCCGGTGCTCACCGCTTCGCGCGCCGGGCGCGCAAGGCTGTGGACGAGGCACGTGACGAGATTGCCCAAGCAATTGGCTGCGATCCGGGCGAGGTGATCTT
This sequence comes from Ilumatobacteraceae bacterium, assembly GCA_017856375.1. Classification (GTDB taxonomy): domain Bacteria; phylum Actinomycetota; class Acidimicrobiia; order Acidimicrobiales; family Ilumatobacteraceae; genus UBA3006. Next base: position 5,567 of record JAFMFC010000046.1, read on the forward strand.
CACGGGTGGCGGTACGGAAGCCGACAACGCCACCATTTTGGGAGCAACACGGATGCATGGTGGGGTGGCGGTGTGTTCTGCCGCAGAGCATCACGCCGTGTTGCATTGCGTCGAACACACGCGTGGCCCGATCGTCGGCACCACGGCGACGGGCTCGATCGACCTCGAGCATCTCGAGCGCGTGTTACGCGACCGGTCGATCGACATTTCGGTGGTGTCGGTAATGGCAGTGAACAACGAGGTGGGCACCATCACGCCGATGCGCAAGGTTGCTGCACTCGTACGCGAGCATCGACCCAACGCGATTCTGCATTGTGATGCGGTGCAAGCGGCCTGTTGGTTGGACTTACGTGAGGTTTCGCCGCTCGTCGATTCGATTGCGCTGTCTGCGCACAAGTTTGGTGGGCCAAAGGGCGTGGGTGTGATGACGCTTTCTGGAGGCAAGCGTGTGGAGCCGCTGATTCTCGGCGGTGGGCAGGAGCGCGATCGTCGCAGCGGCACCCACAACGTGCCGGGCATCGTGGCCGCCGCCGCTGCGCTGCGCGCCACCGATGCCGAGCGTGCGAGTGAGGTTGCTCGCTTGGGTGTGCTGTCACGCCAACTGGAGCAGGGAATCGTCGAGAAGGTGGGCGAAGCCACCGTGACGGTTCCCGCCGACCAGCGTGTTCCCGGTGTGATCCACATGTGCTTTTCGGGTGTGGAGAGTGAAGCGTTGCTCTTCTTGTTAGACGAGGCCGATGTGTGTGCATCGGCTGCATCGGCGTGCGCGAGTGGTGCGATGTCGCCTTCGCATGTGCTGGCGGCGATGGGCGTGTCGAACTCGCTCATCCGTGGCGCTTTGCGCATGAGCATCGGCCACACCACCACACAAGATGACATCGACCGCGCAATCGACGTGGTGTCGAGCGCGGTGTTGCGCCTGCGCGCTCGCTGAACCACGCAGCGCTGCAGTAGCGCCCGTAGCCTTGAACCTATGAAGGTGTTGGTCGCCATGTCGGGTGGAGTGGATTCCTCCGTGGCGGCCGCCGAATTGATTGCTCAAGGCCATGAAGTGGTGGGCGTGACCATGCGCCTGTGGGGCGGAGAGAGCGACACGGGTTGTTGCTCGGTGTCGGACGTGGACGACGCTCGTCGAGTGGCCCAGCAACTGGGTATCGACCACTTGGTGTTCAATTTTCAAGACGACTTCGACGCAAAAGTGGTCAACCCCTACGTCTCGGCACACGTGGATGGGCTCACGCCGAATCCCTGCATCGAGTGCAATCGACATCTCAAGTTCGATCGGTTGAGCGAGCGTGCACGTCTGCTCGGTTTCGATGCGGTGGCCACCGGGCATCACGCGCGAATCGAACCAGACGACGATGGCTTGCTACGTGTGACGCGCGGAGCAGATGCCGCGAAGGATCAAAGCTACGTGGTGCACATGCTGGATGAGCAGGAACTCGGTTATACGTTGTTTCCGGTTGGCGGCATGACGAAAGCCGAGGTTCGCGAACGCGCGAGTCGTCTCGGTTTGCGCACTGCTGCGAAGCCGGACAGCCAGGACGTCTGCTTCATCAGCCGCACGGGAGGACGCGAGTCGTTCCTCGGCAAGCGCATCGAGTTCCGCAGTGCACCCGTGGTTGATGCCGCTGGCAACGAAACCGGTCGGGTGGAGGCAGTCGAGCTCGTGACTATCGGCCAGCGCAAAGGTCTTGGTCTCGCAGGTGGTTCGCCGAAGAAATACGTGGTGGACGTGGATCCTCGTGTGCCGCTCGTGCGCGTGGGCGACGAGCACGAACTGTTGTGCGACTCGCTCGAGATTGCCGATGTGGTGTGGGCGCACCAGTCGGACATCGATCGTCTGTCGCGCGTGGGTGACGTACTCGTGCAGTCGAGTGCTCACGGTGAAGCGAAGCCGGCCGTCGCGGTGCCGCTGCCCAATGGCCGCGTTGCGGTGCGGTGGCTCGAAGCGCAGCGCCGCATCGCTCCCGGACAGTCGGTGGTGTTGTACGACGTCACCAACAACTGGGTGATCGCCGGAGGCATTGCCTGCGCCGGCTGATTGCGGCGTGTCTCGTCGTGCTCGCCACCACTGCGGCGGCCGACGATCGCGGTGTCAATGTTCGGCGCGAGGTGATCGGCACCTCGATTCAAGGTCGCCAGATCGAAGCGATTCGCATCGGCTCGGGGATTCCGGTGCTGATCGTTGGGGTTATTCATGGACGCGAAGAAGCAGGCCTCGCCATCACCGATTTGCTGGAGAGGATGGCTCCACCGAGTGGCGTGGAGTGGTGGATCGTTCCGAACATGAACCCCGATGGAGTGGCGATGAACCTGCGGGGTAACGCCAACCGCGTGGATCTGAATCGCAACTTCCCGTATCTCTGGGCACCGCTCGGACGCAAGGGCTACTGGCAATACGCGGGGCCATCACGCGCATCCGAACCGGAGACCAGGGCGATGGTGGACTTCGTTCGAAGAGTAAAGCCGGTATTCGGTATTTGGTACCACCAAGACTTGAACGTCATTTCGCCGTCGACAGGGCTTGAGGGCAGATTGCGCCGCACCTATGCGTCGCTGACTGGGTTGCCCATGAAACGAATCACGGGTGGCACCTACACCGGAGTGGCAGGAACCTGGCAGCGGCGAGTGCACCCGCGCGGGATGACGATGATCGTGGAACTCGGGCCGACACTCGACGCGACGCAGGCGCAAACTCACGCCGATGCGGTGGTCGAGGTTTCTGAACTGCTGCGCAACGAGTGGAAGTAGTGCTGATGACTCGCGGGCGGTGGACCTTGATGGTGATGCTCGGCATGACCACTGGGTTCATGTCCGGTTTGTTTGGTATTGGTGGCGGCATTCTGATGGTGCCGGGGTTGCTGTTCCTGGCAAAGTTTGACAGTCGTCGAGCACATGCCACATCACTCGCCGCGATGATGCCGATGGCGATATCCGGGTTGGTCACCTATGTGGTGAACGACACCGTCGATTGGCCCGTGGTGGGCTGGTTGTCACTGGGCTCAGTGTTCGGCGCATTCGTTGGCACGGCGTTGCTCACGAAGTTGTCGCGACGCACGTTGGCAATCGCCTTTTCCGTGCCCCTCGTGATTGCGGCGATTCGTTTGTTGTTCGAGATCTCAGGTGATGGTCGCGATGAGGTCACCTGGCTCACCGCCATGTTGATCACGGGTATCGGCCTCATCACCGCATCGGTTGCCACGCTGCTCGGCATTGGTGGTGGAATCATGCTCGTACCCATCCTCACGGTGGGCTTCGGAATTCCTTCGGTGATCTCGAAGGGGACTGCACTCGCCGTCATCTTGCCAACGTCTCTGGTTGGCACCATTCGCAACAGGACGAATTCACTCGTCGACTTTCGTGCGGCAGTAACGCTCGGGCTCACGGGCGTGTTGATGGCACCGGTGGGAGCAACGGTGTCGAATTCGATCACTGCTCAGACGTCGAATTCGTTGTTTGCCATCCTCGTGTTCATCGTGACTGCACGAATGTTGTGGCAGGCTGCCACCGTGAAGAACTGAGCGATTGTTACTTGGCGGGCTTGACTACCTCGCCGAACTTCTGGAAGATCGGAATGAACTTCACCTGTTCGGGTTCGGGCAAACCAGCGAGTGTCAACAGGGTGAGGCCCACGGGCAAGGCCAACATCACGCGCGCGAGCAGTTTCGGATCGATGTCTGCGCTCACTTGGCCGGATTTCACCGCGGCATCGACCACTGCCTCGTATTGACCGAGGAAAGCAGCGATTTGCGGGAGGATTGCATCGTGTGCTTCCTCGTCACGCCATGACGCCTTGAGCGCCTCGAGCAACATACGTTGGGCCTCGCTAGGCCCCGATGCGTCGTCGAGTCTGCGTGGCAGAAGGGAGGCGATGATCACCAGCCAGTTGGCGGCCTGGATCGGCGAGATGTTCTTGAATCCGTCCGTCTTGACGAGCGTCTCGTTTTGTTTCTGGGTCTCGGAAATGGCGAATTCGAGGGCTGCGTTGAACAGCTCGGTCTTGTCCTCGAACCAGGTGTAAATGCTGCCCACGGTGAGATCTGCGCGCTTGGCGATGTCGACCAGGCGGGCCTTTTCGTAACCGCGATCGGCGATCTCGGCGATTGCGGCCCGCAGCAACTTCTCCTTGGAGACCAATGCCCACGGTCGGCGATCACGACCGTCAATCGTGACGATGCGGCTGTCGCCGTTTGACCCCTTGTTGACCGACTTCGGTCTGGCGGTCCTTTTCTGGGCCCGCTTTTTTGCTGGCTGCGCGCTCATGCGCCCATCATTTCACAAACAGCGCGTACGACTCCCGAGGCATCCAGACCGAGCTGCGCGAGGATCGCATCTGGTTTGGCCTGCGGAATGAACTTCGTCGGAATACCAAGCACCCGCGTGGGAACGGTGAGCGAATCGGCAATCGACATGCCAATACCGCCGTCGCGAATTCCGTCTTCGATGGTCAGCACCGCGCGGTGGCGAGAGGCGTTCTCGAGCATTGCCGGGTCGAGCGGAGAACACGAGCGAACGTCCCACACGGTGGTGGTGATGCCGCGCTCATCCAGGATCTTCGCGGCTTCTTCGGCGGCACGCACCATCTTGCCGACGGCAAGGATGCACATGCCGTTCGCCGGGTCTTGACGCAACTGATGGGCATTCGTGCCGGTGGCAAGTTGCTGGTGGGGCACTGAGCGGGCGACACCCTTTGGATAGCGAATGACGACGGGGCCGGAGTCGGCAAGTGACAGCGCGTCTTGCAACATCTGTTGCAGGTCTTCGGTGCTGGAGGGTGCGAGTACGCGCATGCCGGGCACTTTTGACAGCAACGCCATGTCGTAAATGCCGTGATGGCTGGGGCCGTCATCTCCCGTGATGCCGGCGCGATCCAGACAGAAGATCACGGGTAGGCGATGGAGTGCGACGTCGAACACCACTTGATCCCACGCGCGATTGAGGAAGGTGGAGTAGAGCGCGACGATTGGGCGCATGCCGCCCATGGCCATGCCTGCGGCCGCGGTGACCGCGTGCTGCTCGGCGATGCCGACGTCGAAGAAGCGATCAGGGAACTGTTCTTGGAACGGGATGAGTCCCGTGGGGCCGGGCATTGCCGCAGTAATCGCGACAATGCGGTTGTCGAGCTGCGCCAACTTGATCATCGCATCTGAGAATGCCTGCGTGTAACCCGTGGGTACCGACTTCGGTGGACCGTTTTGCGGGTCGAACATCGGCGCGTCGTGCAGGTGCTTCTCGTCATCATCTTCGGCGGGGCTGTAGCCGCGACCCTTCTGCGTGATCACGTGGATCACGATCGGGCCTTCTTCAACGCGCTGCTCTGCCGAGGTGAAAGCATGCTCGAGCGCTTCGATGTCGTGTCCGTTGATTGGGCCGACATAGTGCACGCCGAGCGCCTCGAAGAATGCGGTGGGCTGGAGGAATTCGCGGACGCCTTTCTTGAATGCCTCGAGTCCGCGCTCAACCTGCGGGCCGACGAGCGGCAATTCATGGAGAAAGCGCTCGAGCTTGCGTTGACGACGCACGTAAACCGGGTTGAGGCGAATGTCAGTGAGCTTGCTCGACAGCGTGTCGGTGAGTCGCTCGACGGGGCGACGAGTGCCGGTGGTTTCGTCGTCTTGCGCACCACCTTGGATCAGATTTGACACGGTGGGCGCGTAGCTGCGGCCGTTGTCGTTTAGCACGATGATCACGCGACGCTTGCCGTGACCGAGATTGTTCAGCGCTTCGTACGCCATGCCGCCCGTCATCGAGCCGTCGCCGATCACTGCGACAATGTGTCGGCGATCCGGGGTGTGTCCCGAGTCGCGGGCAACGGCAAGCCCGTGGGCGTAACTGAGCACGGTGCTGGCATGGCTGTTCTCGATGAAGTCGTGCTTGCTTTCTTCGCGGCTGGGATAGCCGGAAATACCGCCTGCCTGGCGCAGGCCGGTGAAGCCCTCG
>JAFMFC010000047.1 GCA_017856375.1 Ilumatobacteraceae bacterium
CCCGGGACCTCCACCATGTCAAGGTGGCGCTCTAACCAACTGAGCTACGCGCCCTAAAGCGCCATCAGTCTACCTGAGCAGACGCAAATCCTTCTCAGGATGCGCGTAGACGCAGGCTGACCTCATTGTTCATGAGTCGACCGGTACGGGTGAGCACCAACCTGTCACCGCGCTCCTCAAGGTACGGCACCAGGAGTTCGCGATCCTCGGGCGAAAACGAGTTCGCGGGCACTCCTTCACGCATGCGGATGAGCAACTGCAATTCTTCGAGCCGACGAGTATCAGAATCGAGTACCTCGCTCGACGACACCGGGTCTTCGCCGTTGCGCACCATCTCGATGTAGCGATCGGGTGTGCGCACATTCCACCACCGAGTACCCGACCGATGACCGTGGGCAGCACTGCCGAACGCCGCGTAGCCACCCTGTAGCCAATAGATCCGGTTGTGCAGGCACTCATGACCTGGCTTCGACCAGTTGGAGATCTCGTAGTTGGCGAGGCCATGTTCGACCAACAGATCATCCACGAGTTCGTACTTGGTGGCCTGGTCGTCGTCATCGGGATGCCGAGCGTGATCGTCGGCAAGTGGAGTACCTGGTTCGACGGTGAGCGCATAGGCCGACACATGAGGTGGACTGAGAGCGACGACGTCTTCAACGGTGGTGCGCCAATCGGCAATCGTCTCCCCTGCCCCGCCGTAGATGATGTCGAGGTTGAATGAACGAACACCACTCGCTCGCACCAAGTCGACGGCACGAACGACATTCTCACGATCATGTTCCCTGCCGAGAGCAGCGAGAACATGAGGCACCGTGGACTGCACACCGAGCGAGATGCGGTTCACCCCCGCATCCACATACGTGCGCAGAAGATCTGCCGTGATGTTGTCGGGATTGCACTCCACCGTCACTTCCGCATCTGCGCCCCGCGGGATTGCTGCGATCACCTCTCCCAGCAATTCACCGGGAACCATGCTCGGGGTGCCGCCTCCCACAAAGATCGAATCGACCATGGGCATTCCGTTTGCAACGGTGCGCTCGATGTGCGTCTTGACTGCCTGCATGTATTCGGTGGACAGATGGTGTCGATCGGTGAACGTGGCGAACGCGCAGTAATCACAGCGCTTCGAACAAAACGGCACGTGGACGTACGCGCCGAAAAGATTGGTTGCCATCAGGCGGTCGGCGGTACGAAGACGAGGTCCAACTCGGAAAGTCGCTTCGCCACTTCGTCGACGGGCACGTTCAAGATGACCGCGATCGCGCGCACATCGTTTTCGCGAACGGTGATCACCTTGCCGTTGAAGTCCTGTCGTTGCACCTGGATCATCCGCAACAATCGCTCGAGCATCTTGAAATCCGCGCCGTCACGCGTGGAGAGCTTGGCCACGTCGATACGCAGCTTCACTGGCGCCCCGCTGACGCGAATGGCTTCCACCTGCAGCGGATCGCGAGGGAGCAGCTGATCCACCGTGACCCCATAGAACTTCGCGAGGCGCTCGAGTCGTTGCACCGAAATCATTCGCTCACCGCGCTCATAGGCACCCATCACCGAGGCCTTGAACTCCTGCCTCGTTTGCGCCTCCACATCGGTGAGAGCAAGTCGCTTCTGCTTGCGAATCTGCCTCAGTCGTTCGCCGAGTTGACGGGCAAAGCCGAGATCCTCTGCGCCTTCATCGGCGGGGCTATTCATATCGGTCACGACGAACGTCCTCGCAGATCGGTCAACTTCACGCCTGCAACTATTGCAGCCGTCTCCGCTCGCAGCACGAAATCCCCGAGGCTCACCCGGCGTTCGAAGACCACCAGTTCCTCATTGGTAAAGCCCCCTTCGGGACCCACCAGGACAAATCGATCCGTAGCGACGAGATTGTCACCGTTTGGTTCAGCCACGGCCGCGCCCGCTTGCGCCATCCCGCTGACGTCATCAACCACTTGCAGCGACGGAAGCCAGGTGCGACGACACTGCATGGACGCCTCGCGCACCACTTTGGCGAGTCGCTCCATGTTGCGATCCCGCCGACCCTCTTCCCAGCGCACCACTTGGCGCTGCGATGAAGCAACGATGACGATGTCGTCCACCCCAACTTCAGTCAGCTTCTGGGCAACGAGCTCGGGCTTTTCGCCTTTGATCGGCACGAAAGCAACGCCAACGCGCCACGCAGGCTCAGGTTGTCGTTCAACCTCGGAAGTCGTTTGCACATCACCGTCCTTGGCGATCGAAGCCATGCGCCACGATCCCCGCCCGTCGCTCACCGACACCTCGTCGCTCTCGCGAATGCGCAGGACGCGGAGCAGATGATGGAGATCGTCGTCGCTCAACTGCGGTGACTCGATGTCGTCGACGAACACGTGCGCCGCAGATCGACGCAGGCGTTCGATCACGAGAATGCCGACTTGATCTTCTGGAACAATCCCGCGTCGCCACCTGAAACATGCTCGCCACGCTCTTCTGCGAACTTGCGCAAGAGTTCCCGTTCGGCGTCGCTCAGCTTGGCGGGAATCTCGACGACGATCCGTGCGCGCAAATCTCCGCGACCACGCCCTCGTCCTGCGGCGGCGAGGCGAGGAACTCCGCGCCCCTTCAGCACGAATTCCTTGCCGAATTGCACACCTGGTGGCACCACCAACACTTCTTCTCCGTCCAGGGTGGTAAGTGTCAACTCGGTTCCGAGCGCTGCCTGAGCAATCGACACCACGACATCGGTGACGAGATCATCTCCTTCGCGCTGGTACGTGTCGTGCTCGGCAACCCGCAGGTGTACGTACAAATCTCCCGGCATGCCGCCGCGAGGGCCAACTGCACCTTTGCCGCCGAGTCGCAAGGTCTGACCACCAGCAATACCAGCCGGAACATCGACGGTGTAGGTCATCTCACGCTCACGGCGTCCGTCGCCACGACAGGTACCGCAGGGCGACTCGATCACCATTCCCATTCCGCCGCAGCGACCGCACGCCGAGGTGGTGACCATCTGGCCGAGCATGCTCTGGCGAACTCGGCGCACCTGGCCGGTGCCACGACACTCAGCACACGACGATGGCGTAGTGCCGGTTCGTGCTCCCGTTCCGCTGCAGTCGTCGCACTCGACAGCGGTGCGAAGACGCACTTCGGTGGTGCAGCCGAACACGGCTTGTTCGAAGGAGATGTCGGCGACGGTCTCCACGTCGCGACCTCGCGGAGGACCACTCGGCCCGCGCGATCCGCCCCCGAATGGCGAGTTGCCCCCGAAGAACGCATCGAAGATGTCGCCAAAGCCACCCATGCCGAAGGGGTCGCCACCGCCTGCAGATGAACCGACGCCAGCTTCACCAAACTGGTCGTAGCGCGCACGCTTGTCCGGATCGGAAAGCACTTCGTACGCACGTGACACTTCTTTGAATTGCGCCTCTGCCTCCGGGTTGTCCGGGTTGGCATCGGGGTGCAGCTCGCGTGCCTTCTTTCGATATGCCTTCTTGATGTCCTCTGCAGACGCACCGCGAGCGACGCCGAGCAACGCGTAGAAATCTTGCGCCATCGGCCTCAGCCCTCGGCCAGGCGCCGACCGAGTCGGTCACTCACCACCTCGACAGTGGCAAGCGCCTGTGGGTAGTTCATGCGAGTGGGGCCAAGCACACCCACCGTGCCCACCTGTGTTCCATCTGCAATCACCGGCGAGAGCACCACCGAACATGCTGCAAGCGGCGCCACTCCATGCTCTGCGCCGATCGCCACCGTCAAACCACGGTTGATCATGTCGCGCACGAGCGAGACCATCACGTATTGCTGTTCGAGCGTGTGCAAAACAGAGCGAACGATCTCCACTGCATCGAAGGCTTCGGCCATTGCCGAGGCGCCACCGACGAACACCGACTCGTCTGCTTTTCGTGTGGTCACTGCGGCGAGAACTCGGCTCGATACTTCGTCGACCAACATGTCGCCCGAGAGCACGAGTGGGCCCACCTCGGTGAGCGACTTACCCACCATCATCTTCGAGAGTTGCTTGGTGACATCGGCGATCTGACCGTCATCCAACGTGGTTGCAAGATCGATCGGCTCGCTCTCCACTACACCGTTCGACATGACGACGACGAATGTCGCATGGTGCTGTGACAACCCCACCAACTGCACGGAGCGCACCGTGGCCACTTCCGTCTTCGGGCCCAAGACGACTGCCGCGTAGTTGGTCAGTTGCGCGAGCAACATGCTGGTGCGCTGCAACGTCTCTTCCAGGCGCCCATGAGCCATGTCGAAGAACTCGCCGACCTTGACCTTCGTCGACTGTGTGAGAGCACCTTTCGGCGCCACGTGATCCACGAAGTAGCGATACCCCTTGTCGGTGGGGATTCGCCCGGCCGAGGTGTGCGGTTGAACGAGATAGCCCTCTTGCTCGAGGTACGACATGTCGTTGCGGACGGTGGCAGACGAGACATTGAGCAAGGCGGACTTGACGATGTGCGCCGATCCCACGGGTTGACCCGTTGTGATGTACTCCTGCACCACGGCGCAGAGAATTGCGGACTTTCGCTCGTCAAGCATGTGAAATCAGGATACCCACCGCCCAAATTGGGGGTGAGACCGTGCCTACTTGCCCGTGACCGCCTTGTAACGAGCCAGCGATTCGTCGCGCTCCACCGAATGGTCGACAATCGGAGCCACGTAGGGGTTCAGCATCCCGAGCTCCCACGGCTGATGCACCATGTTGGTGGCAACATCGGCGAGTTGCGGCAACCAGGTGCGGACGTACGTTCCCTGCGGATCGAACTTTTCGCCCTGGGCCACCGGGTTGAAGATTCGGAAGTACGGAGCGGCATCCGTGCCGGTGCCGGCCGTCCATTGCCATCCGTGATTGTTGGAAGCGATGTCACCATCGACGAGGTGGCGCATGAAGAAGCGCGCACCCCACTGCCAGGGAAGATGAAGGTCTTTCACGAGGAAGCTGGCCACGATCATGCGCACTCTGTTGTGCATCCATCCCGTGGCCACCAACTGCTTCATCCCGGCATCAACGATTGGATAGCCCGTCTCCCCCTTGCACCATGCATCGAAACGTTGCTTGGCCTTGGCCCCGGTGTCCAACTTCATCGCGTTCATCTTTGGCTGCAGGTTTTCCCACGTGGTGCGTGGCTGATGGAAGAGCACGTCGGCATAAAACTCCCGCCAACACAACTCACTGCGGTAGTGGGCCTGCGACTTCGTGTCGTTCAAGTCGGCGAGCAAGGTGCGGGGATGCACGAGCCCGAAACGCAAGTACGGCGAGAGCATGCTGGTGCCGTCCACATCCGGATTGTTGCGAATGTCGTAGTACCGATCTAGAGCCTTCTCCGAAAACTCATCCCACCGATTCATCGCCGCTTTGGCACTTGCCTCGGGAAGAGTCGCCGAGCATTCCGGTTCATCGGGAAATCCTTCGCACTGCACCTTTGGCGACTGCACCCAGGTTGGCTTCGGAACATCGAAGGGCTTCGGCCAGCCAACGGTCTGCCACACCTTGTAGAACGGGGTGAACACCGCATACGGAGTGCCGTCGCCTTTGCGCACCGTGCCCGGCTCCACCGCGTATGCCGAGCCGCATTGCACGAGGCTCGCTCCATTCGCCTGCAGAGCCTTGGCCACTTCGGCATCGCGCTTCATTCCATAAGGGGCAAAGTCGCGTGCGGCGAAGACCTCTCGAGCACCTACCGACTTCGCCACACGGGGAATCACTTCGCGAGGGTCGCCGTGGAGGATGACGAGCGCGCCACCCATCTCTTGATCGAGCTTGCGTAATGCGCGCAGCATGAAGGCCATCCGCGGTGCACCAGACACCGTGAATGTCGGGTCGAGTACGAACACGGGGAGCACTTCCCCGCTCGCGGCCGCTCTACTCAGGGCCTCGTTATCGGCGAGACGCAAGTCACGCCGAAACCACATCACCACAGGAGACGTCGTCATCGCTATGCAGTCTCGCCCACAACGGGCACCGGGTCATCACGGTGCGCCAACTTGGACGTCCACCACAGCATCCAGCCCCCACAGACCAGCGCGATCAGTCCGCCGTAGGCCAAGGACCATTCGGCGCTGATGGTGTCGGCAATGAGACCGGTCACCGGCCCACCAACGGGAGTGCTACCCAAGAACGCGACTGCGGTGAGCGCAAGCATGCGTCCGCGCATTTCAGGCGGCGATTCCTGCTGGGTGAGCGACGTGATGCCGGCCATCATCGCTGCACCTCCGAGACCGAGCGGAATTGCCCAAGCGAACGCCACCCAGATGTTCGGCGAAAAAGCCATGCCGATGTTGGCGACAGCGAGCACCAGCACATTCCACGCCACCCAGCGATAGGTGGCATGCGCAAGACGCGCCGTAAGCAGCGCACCCATCAGACTGCCTATAGATGTAGTGCCGATCACCCAACCGAATGCATTCGGCATATCCCAACGCAAGTCTGCGAGCTTCGGCAAACTGACGCTGTAGTTGAATGCAAACGTACTCACCAGCGTGAACACGATAAAGAGAGTGCGCAACCTCTCGTTGTCGCGCACAAAGCGAAGTCCGTCGCGCACGGGAGTACCACCTGCCGGCGCAACGGTGGCCGGGTACATCTCTCGCTTACGAATGGCAAACAGTCCCCCGAGCATCGCGGCGTACGACACACCATTGATCATGAATAGCCAACCGACGCCAAGTGGGCCAACGAGTGCAGCGGCAATGGTGGGTCCGAAGATTCGCGAGCCGGTCATCGTTGCGGTGTTCAGTGACATGCCGTTGGACAGATCCGAGGTGGGAACCAACTCGGTGATCAAACCACGTCTCGCGGGGTTGTCGATTGCTCCGATTACGCCGAGAAACGCAGTCAGCACAAACACAAGCACCACGCTGCGAACTCCTGCGAGCACGCAAGCGCCAAGTGTGAGCGCTTGCAGTGCCTGGAGAACCTGGGTGATCTTGGTGATCCGCAATCGATCGTGGCGATCTGCCACGGCGCCAGCCCACGCACCAAGGATCAACATCGGCAGGAACTGCAGTGCAGCATTGATGCCGAGAGCGGTGGCGTTCCCCTCGAGCTCGTAAAGGAACATCGAAGTGGCAGTGAACTGGATCCACGTGCCGATGTTGGACATGAGGAGTCCGAAGAAATAGATCCTCGCGTTGCGGTGCCGAAGCGAGCGGAACATGCCGCCGTTGGCAACCTCAGGCATCGAGTTTGAGGGCGGAAATAAAGACGTCGCCCGGCACCTCTACACGGCCGATCGACTTCATCTTCTTCTTGCCTTCCTTCTGCTTCTCGAGCAACTTGCGTTTGCGCGAGATGTCACCGCCGTAACACTTGGCGAGCACGTCCTTGCGCTTGGCCTTCACCGTTTCGCGAGCGATGATCCGACCACCGATGGCCGCCTGGATCGGCACGTCGAACATCTGTCGCGGGATCAATTCCTTCAACTTGTCGCACATTCGCTTGCCGTAGTCGTAGGCCTTGTCTCGATGGACGATCGTGCTGAAGGCATCCGCAGGTTGTGCATTCAGCAGGATGTCGACGCGTACGAGATCGCTCGGTCGATAACCGGCCAACTCATAGTCGAGGCTCGCGTATCCCTGGGACTTGCTCTTCAATTGATCGAAGAAGTCCACCACCACTTCGGCAAGCGGCATGTTGTACTGCATGTCCACGCGCTCGGGCGAGAGATACTCGAGCTTCAGCAGCTCGCCTCGTCGATCCTGACAGAGTTCCATCAAGGCACCCGTGTACTCCTTCGGGGTGATGATGCTCACCTTGAAGAAGGGCTCCTCGATGTGCTCGATGTAGTTGGTCAATGGCAGGTCGGACGGATTGTCGACGACCGACATCTCACCGTCGGTCTTCACCACGCGGTACTCCACCGAAGGAGCCGTGGCAATGAGGGCAAGATTGAACTCGCGCTCGAGACGCTCCTTCACGATTTCCATGTGTAAAAGACCAAGGAAGCCACAACGGAAACCGAACCCGAGCGCACCGGAAGACTCCGGCTCGTAGGTCACCGACGCGTCATTCAGTTTCAGTTTCTGCAGACTCTCTCGAAGGTTTTCGAAGTCGTCGCCATCGATCGGGAACAGACCGCAGAACACCATCGGCTTCGGGTCGCGATAACCGGCCAACGGTTCGTTTGCGGGAGCCGAAGAGATGGTGACGGTTTCTCCCGAGCGCGCTTCACCGACATCTTTGATGCCGGCGATGAGATAGCCCACCTCTCCCGGTCCGAGACGATCAACCGGTGTTGGGACGGGCATGCGAGCACCGATCTCAATCACTTCGTGTGTCGCCCCAGCCTGCATGAACAACAACTTTGAACCGTTGGTGATGGATCCATTCATTACTCGAATGCTGGAGACCACTCCACGGTAGGTGTCGTACTGCGAGTCGAAGATGAGCGCTTGCAGCGGTGCATCGACATCGCCCTTCGGTGGCGGAATGCGATCGACAATTGCATCGAGCAGCTCCGGCACACCCTCGCCCGTCTTCGCCGAGATTCGCAGGATGTCCTCAGCCGGAATGCCGAGCACCTTCTCGATTTCCATCGCGTATCGATCGGGGTCGGCCGCGGGAAGATCGATCTTGTTCAACACCGCAACAATCTCGAGATCGTTCTCCAGCGCCAGATAACAGTTGGCCAGCGTCTGGGCTTCGATGCCCTGCGCTGCGTCGACAACGAGAACCACGCCCTCGCAGGCCGCCAGTGATCGGCTCACCTCATAACCGAAGTCCACGTGGCCGGGCGTGTCGATGAGGTGTAACCAGTTGCCCTTCCACCCCACGCGCACGTTCTGAGCCTTGATCGTGATGCCACGTTCGCGCTCGAGATCCATCGAATCGAGGTACTGGGCGCGCATCTCCCTGGCCTGCACGGCTCCGGTCATCTCGAGGATGCGGTCGGACAACGTGGACTTCCCATGATCGATGTGGGCAATGATCGAGAAGTTGCGAATCTTGGCGAGGTCCATGGGCCGTTTCCGTCGTTCCCGCTCGGTTCTGCGGGGCACAGAGTCGGCGAGAAGACGCCCAAATTCTACTGTTGGGCACCCTCAGGGTCGCTGTTAGCCTGCAACTTCCCGTAATCGGTCGTCACGAAGGAACCAATAAGTGGCAAACATCAAGAGCCAAAAGAAGCGAATTCTCACCAACGCCAAGGCCACTGCGCGCAACCGCGCGACCAAGAGCGAGGTTCGCACCCGTCTGAAGACGGCCAACGAGACGATCGGCTCGGCGGACAATGCAGAAGCCCTCCGCCTCGCGGTGAAGCGCCTCGACATGGCGGCCGCAAAGCGCGTGATCCATCCGAATCAGGCAGCTCGCAAGAAGAGCCGTTTGATGAAGAAGATCAACGCCGCCGCGAAGAAGTAATTCCGCTCAGCCTGCACAGGCGGGCGATCAGAATCTCCAGCGTCAACTCCTCTTCGAGGTCGCGCCCACCGCGCAAATCCACGTCGGCACGCGCCAACAACTGGACTGCTGCAGAGACGTTGCGCGAACCCATTCGACGCGACACGTCCATGTACTTGCGCGCCTGAAAGTCGCTCTTCGAGCCGATCAACGTTTTTGCATCGGCCACCGAACCAATGGTCGGGCCATCCAAGCGCAGCAGCTTGGAGTAGTGGTTGTGCAACAACGACATCACCTGCAACGGGTGATACTCCCCGCTGCGCACCATTCGCCGCAGCATCGCTAGCGCCACTGCCGCATCACCCTTGTCGATGGCATCGGTGAGATCCCACGGAAGCACACTGCCCTTCTCCCCCAAGAACGGCTCGACATCTGCCATGGACAGTTTTTTCGATGTGCCGTAGGTGGATGCCAACACTTCGATCAGCGACGGCAGGCGCGCGCGATCCTCGCCCAACCAGTCGACCATCTTGGCCACTGCACTCGCTTCAATGGTGAGACCAGCTTCTTTCAACGTCTCGTCGAACCAGTCGTACACCTCGTTCTTGCGGCTCGGTGGATTGGTGTCGAACACTGTCGCGCCGGCATTCTTCAATGCATCCGTCACCGACTTGGCCAGCTTGGACGTAGAGGTGAGTACGAGTTGGGTGGAAGCTTCGGCTGCGGGGAGATATGAAAGAAGTGGCGACATCTGGTCGATGGTGGCTTCACCTAGTTCGCGCAACACCACCACCTTGACGTCCTGGAACAGTGACTGTGTCTGTGCCGCAGAAACTGCGTTGGCGACGACTGCAGTCCGTTCATCCGCAGACACGCCTTCGAGGTCGAAGCTCTCATAGGTGGTGGTGCGGTCCCGCTCTCCCACCAACTCATCCACGAGGTCGGTGAGCCGGGCAGAAACGAGACGCGGATCCGAACCGAGTACGAGGAACACCGCCATGCACCTAGTTTCGCAGACTCGCCACCAGGGCGATCTCCCGCAACGCAACGATCGCGACCGAGACGGGAAGCATCAGCACTTGCCAGAGTCGGACGAGATCCCACCCGAGTGTTGCTTCCATCACCGCGTCCACACAGCCCACCGCCAACCCGAGCGGCAATCCGACGACCATGACGAAACCTGCGAGCGGCACCGCGGGCACGTTGGTGACGAGTCCGACAAGCGAGAAACTCCCGAACACCCCGAGCGAGACGGGGATCACCGCCAGTTGAGCGCCGGAAGTGGTGGCAAGTGCCGTGCGCAACCACGGTGGCCCCGGCACCTTCTCCTCCAACCTAGGTGCGAGCACGACCATGCCCCACGTTGCCGAAATCGACAGGAGAAACCCCACCGACCACGCGAGTAGTGGATCGATGAGCAACAAGCAAAGAGTCACCACACTCAACACACGAAGCGCATTCGTCGATCGCCCACTCCATGCTGCGATCAACGAGATCACGGCCATTGCCGCGGCTCGCACCACCGAGGGTTCGGCTCGGGTAACGACGACGAACCATCCAACAAAGAACACCGCTGCGAGTAATCGCGCCGTAGCTCCCAGTCGCCTGAGGAGCGGCTGAAGCAGTGCGAGGACGAGTGCGATGTTTTGCCCAGACACCGCAGTGAGATGAGACAAGCCTGCGTTGCGAAATGCAGCCACGAGTTCCTCTCCCTGCCGTGACTCGTCCCCCACGACGAGACCGAGATATAGGCCTGCCGTGGACCACATCGTGTGCTCACTCGCCCGCCCGAGGATCGATCGTGCCCGATTGGTGCTGCGGTGAAGCGGTGACGCGTTACCAACCTGAGAAGAAACAAAGAAGGGCTCGAACGAACCCACCACATGGCGCCCAAGATCGAATGACGTGATGGGTCGCCCCGAACGCCGACCCTCGACCCACACCACTTCGCCGAACTGCGCCGTCATCAATCGTCGGCCCGGCTCGCCCCCCGCTACCACCATGAAACGCTTTCCTTCGATCTCGAGCATGGTGCGCACGGTTCCGGACTTCCATTGCAAGTCGGCACGGACTTCAGCGAAGCCT
>JAFMFC010000048.1 GCA_017856375.1 Ilumatobacteraceae bacterium
AGGTATGCAGCAATCACTGCTGCCACCATCGCCAGGACAGCAAGTACGTAGCTCTCGGATCCAACGGCCGACTGAATCACCCCGAACTTCGCTACGAATCCACTCGTGAGCGGCACACCAGCCTGTGCCAGCAGGAGCGTGGTGATGCCGAGTCCGAGTGCAGGATGCGCCTTGGCAAGTCCCCGCAGATCGTCGAGGGTCGTTGCGGTGTCACCAGTTCCCGACACGGAGGACACAGCGGCGAAGGTTCCCACCACCAGCACGGCGTACACCGCCAAGTAGGCAAGCGCCGCAGTGACACCGTCGTCGTTCGACGATGCCGCGACCACGCCAACGAGAATGAATCCCGCATGGCTGATGGAGGAATACGCGAGCATCCGCTTCACGTCCTTTTGCACCACCGCGAGAGCGGAACCGACGATCAACGTCACGACGGACAGCACCCACAACACGGGGCGCCAATCGTCCGCTCTCGAAGACAGCGCACCGATGAACACCCGAATCATCGCCGCGAACGCCACCACTTTGCCGACCGAGGCCATCAGTGCCGTCACCGGGGTCGGTGCACCTTGATAAACGTCAGGCGTCCACGACTGGAAGGGAACCAACGACACCTTGAAGGCGAATCCCACTAGTAGCAGCGCCACACCAGCAAGCAGCATGGTTCCGCCTTTGAGCGCGATCTCCCCCGCAAACACTTCGGAGATGATCGTCAGTCGTGTGGATCCCGAAGCTCCAAAGATCATTGCCACGCCATAGAGGAAGAAAGCGGAGGCAAATCCGCCGAGGATGAAGTACTTGAGCCCCGCCTCGCCACTCGTCTCTCTCTTGCGGTCGCTGGCAGTGAGCAAATAGAACGACAAACTCATGATCTCGAGCCCCAAGAACATCACCACGAAGTCGTTGGCTGCAACCATCAAGACTCCACCGATGACACTCGTCAACATCAGCCCGTACGGTTCGGGAGCATCCTCACCGGTGCGGCCGAGATGGTCGTTCAGCACAAGTGTCACCAACAACAGCGCGATCAACATGGCGATGGCAGCAAGTACGCCGAATCGATCGACGACGAGTGCGTTGCCCACCAAATACTGAGCGGTCTCGACATCGTTCCATTTCAGGATCATCAGGACGAGCGCTGCACCTGCAGTCGTTGCCGTCACCAAGGCATAAAGACCATGCGGCCACTTCGGCGTGAGAGCACCACCCAGCAGCAACCCAAGCGCACCACCCAACAGAACCAGGAGCGGGCTGATCAAGTACCAGTCGATCGAAGGACCTACGAAATTCATTCCTGCTCGCCTTCCGCGTGATGATCATGTCCCGAGACGAAGTCCGTGCGCTCCTCGACATGCTCAACGAGGGCCTTCACGCTCGGCTCAACACGGTCGAGCATTGGCTTCGGATAGACACCGGTGACGACGATCACCGCGACGAACGCGCTCAGCAACAAGCCCTCGCGAAGGTTGATCTCGGCAAAGTTCTTGTTGGCCTCGTCGGGCTCGCCGTGGAACACACGTTGGTATGCCCACAACAAATAAAGAGCGGCCAACACCACGCCAACGGTTGCGGCGACCACCCACCAGCGAGCGGTGCCGAATGAGCCGATCAAGATGAGGAACTCGCCGACGAAACCGTTCAGACCCGGCAAACCGATTGACGACAACATCACGACGGTGAAGAAGCCAGCGAAGATCGGCGCGACCGACTGCAGGCCCCTGAGTTCGGCGATCTGACGGGTGTGGCGTCGCTCGTAGATCATGCCGACGAGCAGGAAGAGCGCTCCGGTGGAGACACCGTGGTTAACCATCTGCACCACCGAGCCAGCAAGCGCCTGCGAGGTGATGGCAAACGTGCCAAGGACGATGAATCCCAAGTGCGCGACCGAGGAATAGGCGACCAAGCGCTTCAGGTCTTTTTGCATGGTTGCCGCGATTGCCCCGTACAGAATGCCGATCACCGCAAGCGTGAGGAGTACGGGACGTGACCACACTGCGGCTTCTGGGAAGAGGTACAGCCCGAAGCGAATCATTCCGTAGGTGCCCATCTTCAGCAACACGCCGGCGAGGATCACCGATCCTGCAGTTGGCGCCTGGGTGTGCGCGTCGGGCAACCAGGTGTGCAACGGAAAGAGTGGGACTTTCACCGCAAATGCAATGGTTAGTGCAGCAAACAGCCACCGTCCTGCACCGGTCGTGAAGTTGGCGTTCTCCGCAATCTCGAGGAGGTCGAAACTCAATCGGCCTACGTCGTCGCGAGCGATGAATGCAGTGGCCACGATCCCCACCAGCATGAAGGCCGAACCTGCCATCGTGTAGAGGAAGAACTTCGTCGCCGCGCGTACTCGGTCGTCATATCCCCAGCCACCAATCAGGAAGTACATCGGCACGAGAACGATTTCGAAGAACACGAAGAAGAGAAAGAGGTCGAGGCTGAGGAAGCTGCCCATCACGCCTGCTTCGAGCATCAGGATCCATGCGAGGTACGGCTTCTCGTCGTGGTGAGGATCCACTCCCGCAATGACCAGCGGGAACAAGATTCCCGTCAGCAATACGAGAAACAACGAGATGCCGTCCACCCCGAGGTGCCAGGAGATTCCCCAACTTTCGATCCACGGATGCTTGGAGACGAATTCGAACCCTTCGGAGCCACTCGGGAACTCGACCACCATCCAGATGCTCAGGGCCGCAACGAACACCGAGGTGACGAGCGCGGTCAGTTTCACCCACTCAGCACGACGACGCGAGAGCAGCGCCACGATGATCGAACCAATCATCGGCATGATTACGAGCATCGTGAGCAATGGGAACCCCACGGACGCTTCGCTGGCCGCGATCATTGATTTGCCCCTGGGAAACTCACTCGCAGGACCATCGCTTCATCATTCTCGAACACCACCTCGGCCCATGGCTCCCAGTTCTCTTGTTCAGTGACTGCTTTGTCTACAAAAACCCATGAGACATTAGCAGTCTCCAGAAATTCAGCCCTCTCTGCAGATGGGTCATTGACGAATCGAACCACCTCCAGAGCACGATCCTTGACCCCGGTTGCAGACCTCGCCGTCCAGTCCAGATTTTCTACATACATTCGTCGTCCCGTAATTGACGAGACGACATTCCAGTAAGCAGCACAGTTGGGAAAGCCGTCCTCAATCGAATTACAGAATCGATTGGTGGCGACAATGTCACTTTCACTGCTGTTTTCCCTCAACCACAGAGCAGCATTTCGAACTGACCCTGAACCGCTGATGCTGTTGGCGCCCGCAATGTATTCGGCGCCATGTCGAGCTTGGATCATCGCGTATCGAGGCATCCAAGCGAAGAATGAACCAACTGAAATACCCAGCACCACAAGTGCAGCGGCAAACCTCCTGTGTTCACCACCAAAAAGCATGATGAAAAGACCGAACAAGATCGGCAAGAGCAGCAGGAGCGACCTTCCAAGCGACGATTCGAGATTCTCTCCCGTTATCAGCACCATCAAGTTGGGTAGAACTACCCCTATCGCAATACCCAAAAATCCAAAACAAGTAGTTGCGGAAATTGCAGGAGCCGTGAGACGCGAGATCACCAACGAAGAGGCTGGAATCAATAGCGCAATGCCTATGTTGAAGAAATACGGCACCCCAGAACTCTCACCCACATATACGAAACCAATTCCGAAAGATGCCACCGCTCCAAAGATCGCCATCCACATCAATGTCGATCCCTCTGAGCGAAGACCACGATCGATTAACGCCATACCTGGAACGACCGCAAGCAAACCCCCGACGACGGCAACTACGCCAAGCACCGTCAACCAGATTGGGCGCGCAGGATCTGACAGTGGGCCTTCGGCATAGACAACATCAAAAAATCGAATTCTCAACGAATCCGTTTCGCCTCCAGAAATCACACCTGAGTAGAAATAGAAAAACCCCACAATCGCCAAGAACGAGGCAACCGCAGTAACAAGAGATGCCTTGAAATCACGCTGAGCTAAAATTTGAATGACGGAAAAAACCAGCGCTCCCACAAGCAACGCCGGAACCGCCGAAACCTTGCCTCCCACCACACCGAATGCAAACACAGCAATGACCGGGAGCGACCGGGTCAAACCGATAGATCGAGCAGAGGCAGAGAGAAGGAGTCCGCCGAGCACCATTGCCGTCACAAACGGCTGCGATGGTGAATGAACGGTGAGAGCTTGAAACAAGCCCATGGGAACAGCCACAACCATTGCCAAGGTAAATGCTGCGACTATCGCCCAAGATTCCCCTGATCCAAGCTTCTTCGCTGTCGTGTAGGTAAGCGAAATAGAGAGTGCAACAAAACAGATCTGAATAATGTGCGACGAAAACGCCATCGTCGTTGAGTCAACGGATTCGGTAATTCGACCGGCCCACGCAAACGAGAGCCAGTGATAACCGAGACGGGTACCGGTCATCAGAATGTTGTCGGTATGAGCCCACAGTGCAGTCCCGCGCGCAATCGATTCAAGATACGAATAGTCGGCTACTTCAGTAAGTCCCTGACGAAACTGGCTCCAGTAAGCGGATCGTTGATTCAGTAGCCACCATTGAACAATGCCGAGCACGAGGACCGCGAGCGCAGCAAACAGCCTCGGCACTTTCTGGTGTGCAGCAACCACCACCGAGATAAGCGCCAATGGCAGAAGCCATGTCCACTCTGTCGATAAACCAACTAGTGAGGCTGCGACTAGCCACAAGAACGTGTTTGTGGGTACGCGCTCAATAGGTTCAAGCTTGCCCACGAGGGCCAGTGACATGACAACTGGTAACCCCCATGCGTAAGAAGAAAGCGGAGTCGATACGAATGCAATTCCACTCAATGCAGCAAGAACGGCGCCAAACGCGGCACCGAATGCGGCGGCTCCAACAAAGCCGATTTCAGTCCAGCGGGTTAGAACAAGAAACAAAATAAAGCCAGCTGTGAACTGTGTGGCAACCATCAGCGATGCCAGAAGACTTTGCCAAGCATCGTGTCCGGCCAAGATCATCAAAGACGACACGAACAACGTCCAGCCTCCGAAGAGATAGAACAATTGCTGGCGAGAAGTGAGGTGCTCCGAATGGGAGCGGCTCATTAGAAGATGAGTCCTCGGGCGATGAACCAGGCCAGAAGGAGGAACGCGCCCACTGCAACGACACCGGCATACGCGCGAACGAAACCGTTCTGAGTCGCACGCGCCACGCCGGCAAATCCACGAACCGCAGTGGCAGTGCCTCGCACCGCCCCATCGACCACGTTGGTATCGAACCACGCCACCGCATCGAAGGACTCCTTGCCGAGGCCGGACACCGTCTTGGCAACAGCCTGGTCGTAGTACCAAGCCTGCTCCAACACTCGCGGCTCGATCGCCGGCAGACGTCGACGCGCATACACGAGGTAGGCAACCGCGATACCGAGCAGTGCCACGATTACGGCCACGCCGAGCAACAAGTACTTGTTGGCATAGGCCCACGTCTCGCCTATGTGCGCTTCGGACTCTTCCACCACAGGCGCCAGCCAGTGCTCGAGGAAGTGGAGATCCTTGGAAAACGGCAACTGCATTCCTCCACCCACCACCGACAACACCGCAAGCACCACGAGCGGGAACAGCATGATCTTCGGGCTTTCGTGCGGCTTGAACTCACCGTGCGCCGAGTGTTCTGCGCTGTGATCGTTCCACTTCGCTTCGCCGAAGAACACCATGATCACCTGACGGGTCATGTAGTACGCGGTGAGCAGAGCCGTCAGCAAACCGACTGCGTAGAGGAGTCGATTATTCGCGTACACGTAGAGCAGGATCTCGTCCTTTGACCAGAATCCGGCGAAGGGTGGAACACCCGCAATCGCCAACCAACCGATGATGAAAGTGAAGGCGGTCACCGGCATCAACTTGCGCAGCGCACCCATCCGGCGCATGTCCTGCTCGTGGTGCATGCCGTGAATCACCGAACCAGAGCCGAGGAACAACAACGCCTTGAAAAATGCATGGGTGACCATGTGGAAGATTGCCGCTACATATGCACCAGATCCCACGGCGAGGAACATGTACCCGAGTTGCGAGACCGTGCTGTAGGCAAGAACCTTCTTGATGTCGTTCTGGGCAACGGCAATCGTGGCCGCGTACAACGCAGTAGCCGCGCCCACACCCGCGATCACCATCGGTGCCCACTCATACGACGCATGCAGTACAGGACCCACTCGCGTCATCAAGAACACACCGGAGGTCACCATCGTCGCTGCGTGGATCAGGGCGGAGACGGGCGTCGGGCCTTCCATCGCATCGGGCAACCACAAGTACAACGGCAGCTGCGCACTCTTGCCCATCGCGCCGACGAACAACAGGAGCGCGATGGCGGTCGAGGTCACCTGAGCCATCTCGCCGCCGTGCGCCGCTTCGTTGATTGCCGAGTAAGAAATCGATCCGATTGCGGAGAACGCAAGGAACATCGCCGTCATCACACCGAAGTCACCGATTCGGTTAGTGACGAATGCTTTCTTCCCGGCCACCGCCGCACTGTCACGGGTGTGCCAGAACGAGATCAAGAAGTACGAGCAGGCACCGACGCCTTCCCAGCCGAGGAAGGTGACCAACAGGTTTTCACCTAGCACCAGCATCAACATGGAGAAGACGAAGAGGTTCAGGTAGAGGAAGAACTTCGAGAACTTCGGATCGCCGTGCATGTAGCCGATCGCATAGAAATGGATCAACGCACCAATTCCCGTGATGAACAGCGCCATCGTGATGCTGAGCGGATCCGCAAGCAACGCCATGTCCACCTGCAACGAACCCACCGGCAACCACGAGAAGAGGGTGACCACATGGTGACGCTCTTCCGATGGCCGCGAAAGCAAATCGAAGTACACGCCCACCGTCACAAGGAAAGACGCAACCGGCATTAATGCTGCCCACCAGCCCGCACTCGGGTCGCCTAGTTTGCGACCAAACACGATCAGTACCAGTGCTCCGAGCAGCGGAAAGAACGGCAACAGCCACAGCAGATCGATCACCGGGTTATCCCTTCAATCCCACGAGATCATCGGCATTGACATCGTTTCGTCGGCGCATGATCGAGACGATGATGCCGAGCCCCACCACCACTTCGGCCGCGGCGACCACCATCACGAAAAAGACGATCGACTGGCCATCGATCGAGCCGAGCTGCTTGCCGATCGCGACGAACGAGAGATTCACGGCATTCAACATCAACTCGATGCACATGAACATCACGAGCGGATTGCGACGGACCATCACGCCCACCATGCCCACCACGAAGAGGAATGCGGCGAGCACGAGATACCACGAGGTCGTAGGAACGAGATCGATCATTGGGCGACCTCGCTTGACGTCTTCCTGCGACGCGCCAACATCACCGTGCCGACCACTGCCACCACCAACAACACGGACGTGGCCTCGAACGCCACCACATGATCCGAGAAGATCGAAGTAGCTAGTTGCCGCACGTTTACATTGGCATCGCTCTCGGCAACGGCGCTGGCGATTCCCTCACCGCGGGAAAGCACTTCGTCGTCTCCCGAAAGTGCCGCGAGGGTGAGCAGCACCAACATGCCGAGGCCAGTCACGCCCGCCACCACACGCTGAGAAGCCAGCGGCTCAGTGCGCAGGTTCTCCGCCCGATCCACGCCCAGCAACATGATCACGAAGAGGAACAGCACGACGATTGCGCCTGCGTAGACGATCACTTGGACTGCGGCGAGGAACTCTGCATGTTGGGCGACGAACAGCACCGCCACGCCGAACAGCGTCAGCACCAAACTCAGCGCAGCGTGCACGGGATTGCGCCTGAGCACCACGCCAAGCGCACCCACCACCGACATTGCGGCAGCAACAACGAAAACGAACAACTCCACCTAGTCGTTGCCCTTCTCGGGCGCACGAGTTCCGTAGCCAAGTTCGCCGCTCCAACCCACCGTGCCGACAAAAGCCTCGTCCCCAGCAGGGGCGGTGGCGCGCATCCACGCCGAGGTGTGCTGATCCTCACCCGGTCGCCAGTCTTCCCAGGGCAACTGCTTCGGCTTGCCGTCGTCGCCAACGAGCAGCTCGCTCTTGGTGTAGATCGCATCTTGGCGATTGGTGAACGAAAACTCGAACAACTTGGTTTCGGTGATCGCTTCCGTTGGACATGCTTCCACGCACAGATCACAATGAATGCAGCGCAGATAGTTGATCTCGTAGATCCATCCGAACCGCTCGCCCGGCGAGGTGGGGTTCATCGGGTCGTTGTCGGCTCCGCGAACGTGAATGCACTTGGCCGGACATACGGCTGCGCACAACTCGCAACCGATGCACTTCTCCATACCGTCCTCGTATTTGTTCAATACGTGGCGGCCGTGCATGCGCTCGGGCTTGGGTACCTTCTCGTCCTTCTTCGGTGACTTGCCCGCTCGTCGACGCCACACGCGGCCACCCGAGTACTCGGTGGTCACCCTGTTCTTCTTGCCGTGCTGGGCAATCGTGACGAGGAATCCCTTGAGGTAGCCCATCAGAACATCGATCCTTCCACTGCTCGATCCTTCGCCGCGCGAGAGAGTCCGAGTTGCAGCAACAGCCAGCAACCACCGATCACGATCACCGAAACCGTGGTGGTGATCACGATATTCCAACCCTCGTTGCGAGCCAGCCGCTGCGCCGCAAGCAACATGAACCAGCCGAGTGAAGCTGGGATCAACAACTTCCAACCGAGATCCATCAACTGGTCGTAGCGGAATCGCGGCAAGGTGGCGCGGAACCACACGTAGATGTAGAGGAATACGAGCACCTTGGCCAACAGCCAGATGGTGCCTTCGATGCCGTTCGGGATGAGAGGAATGTCGAGAACCGTGTCGCCGATGGCAATCGGTTGCGGGCCACCGAAGAACAACGTCACGATCAACGCGCTCATCGTCACCGTGTTCATGAACTCAGCGAGGAAGAACAGTGCGAAGCGGATCGAGGAATATTCGGTGTGGAATCCGCCGACCAGCTCTTGTTCTGCCTCAACCAAGTCGAAAGGCGGTCGGTTCAACTCGGCAGTTGCAGCGATCAGGAAAATCACCATCGGCACGACACCCGTCGTGACGAGGTTCCAATCGCCGAGCGTCGATTGCGCACTCACGATCCCGCTCGTCGACAGGGTGCCCGCCACCAGGAACACGCTGGCGATCGACAACCCGAGCGCTGCTTCGTAACTGACCATCTGCGCCGACGCGCGCACCGAACCGAGAAGTGGGTACTTCGAGCCGCTCGACCATCCGGCCAACATCACGCCGTACACCGCAATGGAAGAGATCGCGAGCGCGAACAACACGCCCATCGGCGGATCGGCGAGTTGCACTCGCGTCTCCACTCCGAACCACGTGACGAGTCCGTTATTGCCGTTGCGGAAATCTCCACCCAACGGAATGATCGCCCAGGCCAAGAATGCGGGAACGAGTGCCAGAAGCGGCGCAAGTCGGAAGACGAAACGATCGGCACGATCGGGGATCAAGTCTTCCTTGAAGAACAGCTTGGTACCGTCGGCAAGCGTCTGCAGCAGTCCGAACGGGCCTGCCTTGTTCGGCCCAATGCGGTTCTGCATTCCTGCCACCACCTTGCGCTCGAACCAGACCATCAACATGGTTGCGATCAAACCAAGCACGAACACAACCAGGACTTTCAGGGCGACGACGAGGAGCGGTGCCCAGAAGAGGTCACCGACAAGGCCCGGATCAATCAATGGCCGGACGTTCACGACACTCGCTCGATCTTCACGTCCACCACATCAGAATCGACATCGATCAACTCGCGCACATCCGCTCCGGGCTGGTTGAACCTCACCCAAGCCGTCCCGCGCATCACCCTCTCGTCGGTCGCAATCGGCATCGTCACTGAACCGTGTGGCGAGGTCAACACGACATGGTCGCCCACTTGTCCGCCGATTCTCGACATTTCGAGTGGATGAACCACCACTCGCGAACCAGCAGCAAGATCCCTAAGGGACGGACTCGTGACCGTCGATACCGCGGCGTCATACAGGTTGCGGTACACGACCAACCGGAATTGGTAAGAATTGCGCTGCGTTCCCTCGAACTCGGTGCGAGCAAGCGCCACTTCATGGGCACGAACGGTCAGCACTCCATCTCCCGAAAGGGAATCTGAGTCGCTCAACGAAGCAAACTCCGGCACACGATCGATCATCATTTGCTGCACCTCGGCGAACGAACGCATGCCGAGTTCCTTCCCACAAGCGCTGGCGAGCTCCAACGCGATCATCCAGTCCGGTCGCGACGTACCCGCCGTCGTCACCTTTTGATTGACGGTGCTCACGCGACCTTCGAGGTTGGTCGTCGTGCCGGTCTTCTCACCCTGCACCGCGGCAGGCAACACCACATGGGCAGCCTGTGCAGACTTCGACATGAAGGCGTCGATCGATACGACCATCTTGGTGCTGGCAAGAGCACGTCGAGCAAGATCGGCATCGACGAAGTCGCTCAGCGGATCGGCGCCGAGCAGCACGAGCACGTCGAGTTTTCCCGCTGCGCCGCGACGAAGAATCTCGGTGGTGTCGCCGGCGCCGTTGCGCGGCGTGAGTCCTGCTGTGATCGCGCCACGCACGTTGCCTCGACGCAGCACGGGGAGAACCTTGGCGTGCGGAGCCAGATGCATCAGTTCGGCCAAGGCGCTCATCACCGAGTCCGCGGATTCCGCCAAATTTGGGCGACCAACGACGATGGAAACACTGCCCTTGGCCAACTGCGTGGCAATTTCACCGGAGAGCGCCCCGCCACGAATTGCAGCGGCGAACATGCCGGGTTCGATGAGGATCGACTTCCAAGCATTCGCCGTCAACCCACATGCGTTGCACGATGTCAATTCAACAATTCGAGTCGTGCGATGTTCGGCTGCGTGACGCAGTCGCAGGTACAGCACCGGCAACTCTTCCTTCAGATCAGGTGCCAGCAGGATCGTCGTCGTCGACGTGGCCACTTCGTCGATGGTGGCTTGTGGCAGTGCGAATACCTCGGGAGGAAGTCCGTCGGCAAGTTGGGCGTCACGCTGATCCACCCCAAGCGCGTCGGCGAGTGCGGCCCAAGCGAAGGCGTCCTCGTTTGTCCCGCGCGCTCCGCCGATGATCGCCACCGATT
>JAFMFC010000049.1 GCA_017856375.1 Ilumatobacteraceae bacterium
CCGCCCTTGTCGCACACGGGGCAGTCGAGCGGATGGTTGGCGAGCAACAACTCGAGCACGCCCTCTTGCGCCTTCTTCACGTCGTCGGTTGCCGTCCGCACGACTTGACCTTCGGCCACCGGAGTCATGCACGACACCACCATCGCGGGACCACGTGGCGTGTCGATTTCGACGAGACACTGACGACACATGCCCACTGGCGACATGCGCGGGTGGTAACAGAACCGCGGGATGAAGTCACTCGTGCGGTCAGCGGCGGCAATGATCATCTCGCCCTTGCGCGCCGCCACCTGTCGACCGTTGATCGTGATCGACACGGCGTTCGGGTCCACCACTGCGTCCTGCGTTGGCTCGGTGGTGGTCACGCTGGTGCTCCCACTGCAGTCACGGGAATCGTCCGACGATGCTTCACTCGGGCAGCGAACTCTTCAGGGAACAACGTCAACGCCGAATGCACCGGCGCATAGGCCGACGGACCGACAAAGCAAATCGTCGTCATCTTGTACGGGAACGGTACGGCAGCGAGTCCGAGTCGCTCGCTCGAAGCGTGCGGGAAGTTGCCTGGACAGATCATCGAGCCGACTTCCACCAGCTGCGCTAAGTCCTCGGTAGTGCCATCGCCGTTCACGACGCGCGTGAGGATTCGCTGCAGCCAAGTTCCACCTTCACGGCACGGCGTGCACTTGCCGCACGATTCATGTGCGTAGAAGTTGGTCAGCGTCAGTGCGGCAGCGGGAATATCGGTGGTCTCGTCCATCACCATCACGGCACCCGAACCAAGCATCGACCCGGCGGGGCCAACCTGGCTCGCCTCGAAAGGAAGATCGAGCTGATCGGCGGTGAACCACGGCGCGGAGCCGCCGCCAGGTACGAATGCCTTCAAGGCGTTTCCATTTCGAATGCCCTT
The DNA here is from genome assembly GCA_017856375.1 of Ilumatobacteraceae bacterium. Classification (GTDB taxonomy): domain Bacteria; phylum Actinomycetota; class Acidimicrobiia; order Acidimicrobiales; family Ilumatobacteraceae; genus UBA3006. Next base: position 908 of record JAFMFC010000049.1, read on the forward strand.
ACAGAACTCTTCGCCGTACAGCAGGTCGCGGAAAGTGGTGGTGCCGTTGACGATCTCATACACACCTGGTCGCTTTACGTGGCCAGAGACGGCCACCATGCGTGTACCCGGTGATGTCTTCGTGCCGATCGCCGTGTAGGCAGCCGATCCATTTCGCATCAGCCACGGAAGGTTCGACAACGTCTCCACGTTGTTCACGATCGTCGGCTTGCCGTACAGACCAATCGCCGCAGGAAAGTACGGGGGCTTCAGTCGCGGCATGCCGCGATTTCCTTCGAGGCTCTCGATCAGTGCTGTTTCCTCGCCTACCACGTACGCACCAGCTCCCCAGTGCAACACCACATCCACAGAGAAACTCGAGCCCATCACGTTGCGTCCCACGAGACCAGCTGCATACGCCTCGTTCAACGCGGCAGCAACGCGCTCTTGGGCGAGAGCCATCTCGCCGCGGATGTAGAGGAAGCACTGCGACAAGCCAGCCGCGTAACACGCGATCAAACAGCCCTCGATCAATTGGTGCGGATCACGTTCCATCAACAGACGGTCCTTGTAGGTGCCTGGTTCGCTCTCGTCACCATTCACCACCAAGTAACGCGGCCACACACCTTGCGGCGTGAGACCCCACTTCGTACCCGCAGGGAATCCCGCGCCACCGCGCCCGAGGATCGTGGCGCTCTTCACTTCTTCATGCACGGCGCTTGACGGTTGCTGCAACGCCTTGCGCAATCCTTCATACCCACCGGTCGCGCGATAGCGCTCCAGCGTGTACGAGTCTTCGTATTGGAATCGCTCGGTGACGATCTGCGGACGTTCACCCGCCACGAATCCGGGAGCGTGAGGGAAGGTCGTCACAACGCGGCCTTTCCGGCCAACCACGACGGCTGCGCAGCTTCCACATCGGGGCTCACCGCACCAACGAACCGCTCGGCAGAAACACTCTGGCGAACGCGGGCGAGCGTGCCATGCGACGGAATCTCCTCGGCAAGGCGTCCAGCACGGAGGTCGTCGATCAATTGCTCCACTTGTTCGGGGGTGACGCGGTAGCGATAGCGATAGTTCACTTGCAGACACGGCGCTTCGGTGCACGCTGCTTGGCACTCCGCATGAGCAAGCGTGATCAGCCCATCGCTGGTTGTTCCTCCGGCCTTTACGCCGAGCTTCTCTTCTGCGCGGTGCATCAACTCGTGCGCGCCCATCAGCGCGCATGACATCGTCCCGCAGATGTTGATCAGATACTTGCCCACTGGCTCGAAGCGGAACATCTCGTAGAACGACGCCGTGCCGTACACCTCAGCAGATGTCACTCCTATCAGCTCGCCGATGTGCACCATCGCCTCACGCGTGACGTACCCGTCCTGCTCTTGCGCGAGATGCAGCAGCGGAACGAGTGCAGACTTGGGTCGTGGATAACGCGCGATGATCTCGCGTGACAATTTCACGTTGTCGTCGGACAACCTGCTCATCGGTCCACCTCACCCAGAACGGGGTCGACTGACGAAATCACCGCAACTGCATCCGCGACGAGACCGCCGCGCATCATGTGCGGCAGAGCCTGAATGTTGACGAAACTCGGAGCTCGCACGTGCATTCGGTACGGCGTGGAGGAACCGTCGCTCGCGATGTAGCAACCAATTTCGCCACGGGGGCTCTCGATCGCCACGTACACCTCGCCCTCGGGCACTTTGAATCCCTCGGTGAAGATCTTGAAGTGGTGGATCAACGCCTCCATCGATTCGTCGATTCGCGCGCGCGGGGGCGGGGTCACCTTTTTGTCCTGAATACGGAAGTTGCCCTTCGGCATTCGATCGAGAATCTGACGAACGATCTTCATCGACTCGCGGATCTCCGCCAAACGAATCGAGTACCGATCGAAAGCATCACCGTACGTGCCGACAATCACGTCGAAGTCGACATCGTCATAGCGCAGGTACGGCATGTCACGACGCAAGTCCCAGGCAACACCCGTGGAACGCAGGATCGGACCGGTTGCGCCGAGCGCAATCGCTTCGTCCTTGGTGATCACACCAATGCCCTGCAGGCGCTCACGCCAAATCGGCTGACCTGTCATCAGCACGTCGTACTCCTCGAGGCGCGGGGGCAAGAGGTCGAGGATGTGCAACACGTCATCACGCCAACCCGGAGGCAGGTCGGCGGCAACACCCCCGGGTCGAATGAAGTTGTGGTTCATCCGCAGACCCGTGACCTTCTGGAAGAAGCGCAACACCTCTTCGCGCTCGCGCCAGCCGTAGATCATCATCGACACGGCTCCGAGGTCCATCCCGTTGGTGGCCATGAACAACAGATGGCTGCTCATGCGATTCAACTCCGAGAGCAACATGCGCATCCACACGGCACGCTCGGGAATGTCCTGGTCAATGCCGAGCAGTTTTTCGGTGGCCAACGAAAAGACCAGCTCGTTGTTCAGTGGCGACGCGTAGTCCATCCGCGTGACGTTCGTGCCGCCCTGCAGGAACGACAACGACTCACCCGTCTTTTCCATACCCGTATGCAAGTAACCAATGATCGGCTTGCATCGCAGCACCGTCTCGCCCTGCAGCTCCAACATCAACCGCAACACTCCGTGGGTGCTCGGGTGCGAAGGCCCCATGTTGATGATCATCGTCTGGTCTTCGGAAACGACACCCGTGTCGGCGAGTTGTGCAGCCTCGGCCTCACTCATCCGCAGAACCGCACCGACCTCGCGGAACAGTTCCTTCGCCGTGCTCTCGCTGCGCGGCTTCATTTCCTGCGCACCTTCGGACGTACCGGCAGCAACGGTGGTCTTGCGCAGATCCGAGATCGTCACGACGCCGCTCCCTTGAACTGCACGGGAATGCGTCCCTGGGCGAAGTCCTTGCGCAAGGGATGACCGTCCCAATCCTCTGGCATCAAGATGCGCGTGAGATCGGGGTGTCCACTGAACGAAATGCCGAACATGTCGAACACCTCACGCTCCATCGCCTCGGTGCCGGGATGGAGGTCGAACAATGATTCGAGGGTCGGATCGTTCTCGGGCACCTGAACGCGAACACGCAGACGCTCGCGACGCTGCATCGACAACAGGTTTGCCACCACTTCGAAGCGCTCTGCTTGCACACCTTCGGGTAGCGACCTGCCCGGGTGGCTCAAGTAATCCACCGCAGTGAGATCCACGCACATGGTGAACCCATCGTCCGCCAACTTCTTCATCACTCCGAGATAACGATCTCGAGGTATGAACACGACGGTCTGACCGCGCGAATCGCCCACCGGGCAGTCGTGCAGCATCAGCGCACTCCGAGGATCACTGGAGTCGAATTACCTGCCGGAATTTCTTGAACGTGAACGTCGGCGCCTGCGCCACTCGCCTTGCGCCGACGCATGATCTCGCCATCCTCGATCAACTGGTGCAGCGTCTCGATGGCGTGGATCAACGTCTCCGGCGTCGGAGGACAACCCGGCGCGTACACGTCGACGGGAACGATCTGGTCGACTCCCTGCACGATTGCGTAGTTGTTGAACATTCCTCCGCTCGAGGCGCACACTCCCATGCTGATCACCCACTTGGGTTCCATCATCTGGTCGTACACCTGTCGCAACACGGGAGCCATCTTCTGGCTCACTCGTCCGGCGACGATCATGATGTCTGCCTGACGCGGAGAGGCTCGGAACACTTCCATGCCAAATCTCGCAAGGTCGTAGTGGCCCGCACCAGTTGCCATCATTTCGATTGCACAACATGCGAGACCGAATGTCGCCGGCCAACTCGACCGGGAACGCGACCACTTGACGATGTCCTCGAGGCGCGCGGTGATGAAGTTGTGCTCCAATCCACCGAGCCCATCCTTCGCGACGTTCTGTGCAAGTCCCATCAGGCTGCCTCACCTTCTCTGCCCTCGAGCCCTACTCGGCGAACCGTTGAGCGCGTGGTCCGTGCACTCGACACCATCTCATCGTTCGATGTCAACTGCACGGCTTTCTGTAACGGGCCCCAGTCGAGTGCGCCACGTGCCACCGCGTAGACGAACGCAACAAAGAACACGGCACTGAACGCAATCATCTCGAAGAAGCCATACACGCCGAGCGTTTCATGGGCGATCGCATAGGGATAAACGAAGATCAACTCGATGTCGAACATGATGAAGAGCATCGCGATCACATAGAAGCTGACGGGGAACCTCTCAGGCGCTTCCCTACTCGGCACGATGCCACACTCGTACGGCGCGGACTTGGCCGAATTCGGACGGCGCGGCGCAAGCAACCGTGAGGCCAACAAGCTGAGTACAGCGAACAGCACCGCGACGATCGCCAAAGCGACGATGGGTAGGTACTGCCCCACGATGAGCGCCTACGCCTTGGTGGGCAGTCGCTCGCCACTCACGTTCTCGCGCAAGGCGAGATCGCGACGGTGGAGCAACCAGCACAGGATGAGGAACACGATCAGCGAGCCGAGCGTGATGAAGATTGCCGGCTGCCTCTTGGCACCGAGATCCCTCACCATGTAGACGTACCGATGGGGCTGCTCCTTGTCGATGACCGGACGAGCAGGCGCGCGACCCGGCTCGATTCGCTGTGGTACCACTGGTGCCACTTCAACGAGCGCGTAACGCGGCTTGTGAAAGAACGCAAAGAAGTCGATCGACTCGGTGATTAGTGGGTAGCGCTCGCCACCACGGTCGTAGACGTTCAGCGAGAGATACTCACCTGCAGCAAATTCCTCCGCCTCGTTCTGGATGATCGCGTCGGATGCAGCAACAGCTTGACCGCGCTGCGGATCTGCCTCGTCGAGCAACACCCAGCCCTCAGCCTGCAGTTGCGTCGAAACGGTTTCGGCATTGGACACCGCATCCGCACCCAAGTCGAGCGATGCATCAATGACATTCGCATCGAACAAGAACTTGGCGTCACGAACGATGGTGATCGGCTCTGCCGGCTTCCAGGAAGGCTCCGGTCCTTTCAAGCCGATGCCATAGGTCCACCAAATGGCGCCCATGATGACCATCCAACCGAACAAACCTGCCAACACGACCAAGAAGCCGAGGCGCGCACCGAGGTTGGTACCGACAATCAAATACGAACCACCAATCAACACCACCACCATGGTGATGACGACGATGATGCCGCGAAGTTCCGGCTCCCAGGCGATTGCCATCAAAGAGGCCAACATCTACAGGCCCCTCACGTATTCGACGATCGCCGTGATCTGCTCGTCGGTCAGCAACTTCCCGAACCCTGGCATACGACCCCCGCCCTGGCCCTGCTCGCCGTAGCGCTTGCCGTACTCGCTGCCATTTCGAATGAAATCGAGCATGTCATCTTGCTTGGGAAACTGCCGAACCGCAGAACTGCCAGTGAGGTTTGGTCCGAATGCACCGCCGCCAGTGATCTGTGGATCACCATAGGACCAGCCCTTGGTGTGACAACGTGCGCAGGAGTAAGAACCACCACCGAGGTCGATGTTGAAGAGCGCTTCGCCAATTGACCCGTAGGTTCCGTTGCTGACCAAACGCTCGGCTTCTGCCTGAACCTCATCTTGAGTAGCGGTAGGCAAGTGACCGGATTCGCACGTCAGCGGATCGTCAGTTTCGAAGTCACAGTTTTCGCGCGGAATTTGAATGCTTTTCATGTAGTCGATCAAGGTTTGAATCTGCTGCTCATTTAACGGGCCACCACCCGCGAGCCCCCACGCCGACATTGGCGAGAACGGGCGACCGTACTCGAGAATGAAACGAACCTCGTCTTCGCTGTAGCGATAGAAGACGTTGTTCAATGCCGGTGCCTTCCAATCGACTGCCTTCACTTCACCCGTGTTCGCGTCGGTGATCGCATATGCGGCGACCCCACCCGCGCCATTCATGCCGCCGTGGCACCCTGCGCAGTTGTATCCACCATCGGCAGTCGTGGCGAACAACTTCGATCCCCAGCTGGCGAAGCGCTTGTCCCAACCGTTTTGCGCTCCTTCCTGACGACCAGGCTCGAGAATCCAGTACAGCGGCAGCACGATGGTGATCACGGCGAGGAACAGCACGCCGATCAACTGGGTGCGCTCGAGCTTCTTGCCTTCCAACTCTTCGTCGTCGTAATACGGCTTGCGGTTTGCCGCCAGGCGAATTTCCGAGCCAACTTCTTTGCGACCCTTGCGGATGTTGGCGATGCCGTAGACGATCCAACCTGCCGTGGCAACGACAAGAACGATCCAGGCCAGCGTGGTGGTGATCTCCGCAAGCATCAGTGCGAACCTCCACCCACACAGTGGGGTCCTTCTGCTTCTTGACCGGTCGTGTTGGTGCCAATCGGTGGCCCACCAAAGACCGAGCCGGTATCAACGACGAGCACCCCGTTGTTCACCGAGACGCCGAAGTGATCCATTCCACGGGGAGCGGGGCCACCCTTCTTCTCACCAACACGGTTGTACTGCGAGCCGTGACATGGACATTCGAACCACTGGGAGCTCGCACACTCAGGAACACGACAGCCAAGATGCGGGCACTTCTGATACAAGGCAATCACGCCAGCTTCAATACCTGCCATGACCGAGGACTGACCTCCATACACGGCACGTGCCTTCGAAAGTGCTTCCTTTGGGTACTCCGTGATCCATGCACGAGCCTGAGGCACGTAATAGAAACCCTTGTTGGCACGAATCTGATCAATTACATCATCCACTGGGCCGACCGTGATCTTTGATCCGAAACCACCAGAGCTGCCCTTCCACAGAAACGCCAAAACGGCGGCACCGAACGCACCGAGGCTCGCGCTCATCAACGTCACCGATGCGCGATTGAAGAACTGCCGACGAGAAACTCCGATCGCCTCCGGATCCGGCGGCGACCACGGTGCAACTTCGGCCTTGGGAGCAGCGACGAGAGCGGTGGAGCGTGCTGCAGCGACCTGTGCTTCGATTTCGCGACCGGAGATGCGCTCTGGATCGACCTTGCCACGATCCTTCTTGCGCGTCTCGCGCGACAGTGTGCCGGCACCGCGCACTTCACTGCGTCGAGCCGAAGTCAACACGACACCGAGTCCAGCGAGGATCAGGACTGCGACGGCGATGGTGATGATCGAAGTGGTGCTCATGGGATGCCTTTACAACTCGAAGAAGATGCCGTCGCGCCACGGGAACGTGAAGTTGTATCCCGGTCCGCGGAAGAACGAACTGATGACTACGAGTACCGCCCAGAACATGAGGTGCACGGTGAACAAACTGGTCATGAACTTGCGATCCTCGGGCTTGTTCGACGGATTGCGATCCAAGTACGGCGCGAACATCAGCGCGATCAATCCCATACCAGGAATGGTCACGCCCGCGATCATTGGGTGGAACATCGTGAGCAGTTCCTGCAATCCGAGGAAGTACCACGGAGCCTTGGATGGGTTCGGCGTCTGGTTGAAGTTGGCTGCCTGCAGCAACGGCGCATTGACGAACCACGAGAAGAGGAAAACGAACGCGGTGCAACCAAGAGCAGCAACGAACTCGATCGACAACAGGTGCGGCCACGTGTGCACCTTGTCCACCGGCACGGCCTTGACATCCTGGATCGAACCCGACTTGACCACCGTGAGCAGACGCTGCGTGTGACCACCGGGGCCTGCCCCAACCGGTAGACCACCGCCCGCAGGAGCGGCGACCACTGCACCACCTTTGTCGGCAACGGCGACACCGCCTGCCTTCGCAGCTTTGCTTCGCTCGAGCAGGTGATCGGGAATGCGTGACTCATCGCCACCACCGGACGATTCTGACCCTTGGGATGCAGCCTTCTCGCGTGCTGCCTGGGCTCGCTTCAGAAGGTGTTCAGGAATTTCCGTCATGTCAGTTCAACCTCATCTTCACAGCGGACCGGAGATGCCGCCGTCCTTGCGCACCCTCCAGAAGTGGATGGCTAGGAAGATCACCGTTACGAATGGGAACAACAACACGTGCAACACATACCAACGCAACAGCGTTTCGGCTCCGATCTCGACACCGCCGAGCAAGACGAACCGGACCTGCTCGCCGATCACCGGCGAGTAACCCATCATGTTGGTTCCCACGGTCACGGCCCACAGAGCCAACTGGTCCCACGGCAAGAGATAGCCGGTGAAGGAGAGCAGCAGGGTGAGCGTCAAGAGGATGACGCCAACCACCCAGTTGAACTCGCGTGGCGCCTTGTACGCCCCGTGGTAGAACACGCGCGCCATGTGCAGGAACACGCTGAGCACCATCAGGTGGGCGGCCCACCGGTGCATGTTGCGCACCATGTAGCCGAACGTCACTGAGGTCTGAAGTGACTGGATGTCCTGCCATGCATCAGCAGCGGTCGGGCGGTAGAAGAACATCAAGAAGATGCCCGTGATCGTCAACAAAATGAACAAGAAGAAACTCAAGCCGCCGAGGCACAGCGTGTAGCTCACCTTCACGGCATGGCGCTTCACCTTCACCGGGTGCAGGTGATAGAGCACCGAGTTCATGATCACGTACGAACGATTTCGCGGCGAGTCCGTGTAGCCCTTGCGGAAGATCGAGCCTGGTCGGAAAATCGAATTCCACACTTGGCTTCCCTGCAACGACTCGCCCAACTTGGCGGCGCGTTCCTTCAGCGTCACGCGGGGCTTTTCTTCGATGGTGCTGGCCATATCTTCTCCGATTCCTAGAAGCGCATTCCGTACGCGTAGCCGTGGTTGTTGGTGCGCATGTGACTGTCACCGGTTGCCGCCGGAGCACCCACCTTGCCGAGAATGATCACACCTGTTGGGCAGCGATCAACACACAACGCGCATCGAGTGCACACGTCATCATCGATGATGAAGACCACTTTGTCCGACGGGTCGGCACCAGGTTGCTCAGTTCCGCTCGATTCTGCGATCGCCTCTGGCGTAACCATGTGGATGCACTTCCACGGACAGATGTCGACGCATCCCTCGCACATGATGCACTCGGACTGGTCGATGTGAATGAACTGCTTCGGCTTGACCGCCTTGCTCAGGTAGTCGGCATCCACCTCGACCAGTTGATACTGATCGGACCATTCCGGCATCGGCGGGTTCGCGTCAGTGCGTGCCATCAGCCCTTCCTCACCAACGGACGACCGTACGTGGACGTCTCGATTTCCTTGGGCTTCACTTCGCCGCGCTTCTGCCACCAGTTGAAGAGATAGATCATCAGACCGATGTAGAACGCGTGAATGACGATCACCAAGATGTCGCGAATTGCCTCGTAGCTCATGGTGAACGGGAATTGTCCACCGAATGCCTGCGGCTTGAGCAGATCGAATGGACCGAAGATGATCTTGTCCTTGCGCCAACCGAGATCTTTGTCGGCATGGTCGATGAACTGGTGGGGTACGACGCCGAACGCGAGGAACATCACGCCGAACGCGTACACCGAGCCGAACATTGCCTCGCCCCAGGTGCTTTTGCGGTTGACCGGACGACGCTTGCCCACAGGAATGACGGCAAGAGCCATTGCCGTCGTCGCCGCGAATGAAAACAGGAACGCCTGATTCATTCCGGGCCATTCAAGGATGTCGATCGCGAGCATGGGTCTCGGGGTGGTCCTTCCTCGTGAAACCACTCACGAGACTAGTGCCCACTTTCGCCGAAGGGCGAAAGGTGCGAGGTCGTGAACTCGTGCAATGAATCATGACTCTCGTCTCCATCGTTGATGTCAAAATTGAGCACGTTTAGCCCTCGACAAGGCTCGGCAAAGCGACCGAACTGCCGAGCCGTATTTCCCGTTGAGCGTCTCCGGTGCCTTAGAGTAAAGGCGGCTCCGAACGAGTCAATGGCCAGTAAAGGAACATTGTGACTGAAATCCCCGAACACCTCCTGAAGCGCTCCAAGGAGCGTCGTCAGTCGTTGTCGGGTGAAGGTGCTCCCGCTGCAAGTGAGTCGACCCAAGTGGAGAAAGCTGCAACTGCTGCGCCAGCGAAAGCTGCCGCACCTGCTGCACCGAGCGCTCCACCACCGCCGCCACCGGACCCAGAGTATGTAGTTGCCGCGAAGCGGCGCGAGAAGATTCCGTTCTGGGCAATGGCCGCATTGAGCCTGCTCCCGTTGTGGGCATTCCTCTATTTCCTCGCTCTCCAACCGAAAGAAGAAACAGTCGAAGGACCGATGGCGATCGGGGCTGGTGTGTACGGAAGTTGCGCAGGCTGTCACGGCGCCGCTGGTCAGGGTGGCGCTGGTCGCGTCTTGCACCAGGGTGAAGTGATGAAGACCTTCCCGAAGATCGAAGACA
>JAFMFC010000050.1 GCA_017856375.1 Ilumatobacteraceae bacterium
CAGCTCGGGACCTTGAGCGATCATGCGCCGGAGAGACTGCGCCCATTCGAGTGCATATCGCTGCACCTTCTGGGGATTGCCAGCGTTCGGATAGTTCCAGATCACGAAGTCGCCAACCATGATCCACTTCTGGTCGGGGAACCAGGCCCACAAGTGATCGTCGGTTTCACCACGCCCATGGTGGAACTCCACATTGGTGTCGCCGAAGGTGATCTGCATCATGTCGTCGAAGGTGTCGGTGGGTCGCAGCGTCGCGCGAGGGAGGAAGCGCTTCATGTTCTCTCCGATGTCGAGACCCATGTCGGACTTGATGCCACCGAACTGTCGCTGGTTGATGAGCACGTTCCATTCGTTGGTGGCGTTGTAGCGGTCGATCCTCGTAGCCACGTTTTCGTGCGCCACCACGCGCAATGGGCGACCGGTGCGCATCGCATCTTCGCTCCATGCGGGGCTACCACCGATGTGGTCGGCATGACCGTGGGTGTACACGAGCGAATTGAACGGGTCTTGGCGCCAGGTGCGCAGCGCATTCACCACGTTTGTTCCCGCGCCCACGCCGGATGCATCGAAGGAGACGAGACCATCTCCCGAGTCCCACGTCACGCAGTGGCTGAAGCTCTCCACGATCGAGAGGTTGTCGGCGAGTTCGTGCAATTCATTCGTCACCCTGTTGACGGGTTGATCGATGATGCCTGTCTCAAGGACGCGCTCGGAGAGTTCCAGTGGGTGCATGGCGCCCACCTTAGAGTCTTGCCTGCGGCTCCTTCGGAAGGCCGAGTACACGCTCCGCGAGGATGTTGCGCATCACGTTCGAGGTGCCACCCATGATCGTGTACGCGGGCGCATAGGCGAGGCCTTGGGTGACGTCGTCCCACAAGGTTGCCGACATTCCCAAAACTCGGGAGACGAACTGCGCAATGCGCCACTCGAGTTCCGTGCAGAAGCACTTGGTCGCAGCCGAGAATCCGGCAGGTGCTTGTTTCAGCACTTCGCGAATCACGAGGATGCGCCCCAAGCGGTAGCCGATCTCGATCGCCGCCATCTCTTGACGGATCAAACGGTTGCTGCGGTCTGCCTGCTGTGCCGCTATGTCATACAGGGCCTTGTTCGACACCAGTCGGTCGATGCCGCCGCGCTCGTGTTCGAGTTGTCGCATCGTCTGGGAAAATGCCGCGCCTTCACGTCCGACGAGGTTTTCCTTCGGCACGCGGACATCGGTGTAGAACACCTCACAAAAGTGGCGGTTGGTGGTCATGTCGGTGATCGGGCGCACTTCGATGCCGGGCGTGTTCATCGGCACGATGATCTCGCTGATTCCAGCGTGGGGCGGGCCTTCGTTCGACGTTCTGCAAATGAGGTAGCAGTAGTCGGCAACTTCGCCGAAGCTGGTCCAGATCTTCTGACCGTTGACCACGTATTCGTCGCCATCCAAACGCGCAAACGTCTTCAGTGACGCAAGGTCGCTACCCGCATTTGGTTCGCTCATCCCGATACACCAGGTGGTCTCACCACGCAACATGTCGGGAAGAAAGCGTTGACGCTGTTCTTCCGTTCCATAACTGATGAGTGCTGGCCCCATTTGCCGATCGGCAAACCAGGAAGCCGCGATCGGCGCACCTGCCGAGATCATCTCTTCGGCGACGATCAGTCGGTCGATCGCGGGTCGACCACCGCCACCATGTTCGGTAGGCCACGTCATACCGATCCAGCCGTGCTTGGCAAGTTCCTTGCTGAACTCCCGTGAGTAACCATTCATCCAGGTGTCGTTGAACCGTCCGTATCGAGAAACGGCATCCACGGCCACCTCGCGGGCCCGGGAGCGCAGAGCCTGCTGTTCCCTCGTCCACGCAAAATCCACGGGCAAACCTTAGGAGTGGGGGGACAAAGTGCCCGAGTTTGGCCGACAGATTCGGTTCCTCGTGTTGCGTACAAGTAAGATACAAGTGTCGTCCACCCCCAAAACCGCGCGTGCGAGGTAGCCATGTCGAAAATCAAGGTGCAGAAGCCGATCGTCGAACTCGACGGTGACGAGATGACTCGCATCATGTGGCAATTCATCAAGGACCGCCTGATCCTGCCGTACCTCGATGTCGAGCTCGAGTACTACGACCTCGGCATCGAGCATCGCGACGCCACGAGCGACCAGGTGACCATCGACGCGGCGAACGCCATTCTCAGGCACGGAGTTGGTGTGAAGTGCGCGACGATCACGCCGGACGAGGCACGCGTGAAGGAGTTCAACCTAAAGCAGATGTGGAAGTCGCCGAACGGCACCATTCGCAACATCCTCGACGGCGTGGTGTTCCGCGAACCGATCATCTGCCGCAACGTGCCGAAGCTCGTCCCGCACTGGACGAAGCCCATCGTGATCGGTCGTCACGCGCATGGCGATCAATACCGTGCCACCGACTTCAAGGTTCCAGGTGAGGGAACCGTCACCATGACGTACGTGCCGAAGGACGGCGGCAAGCCCATTGAGATGAAGATCGCCGACTTCAAGGGATCCGGCGTCGTGATGGGGATGTACAACTTCGACGAATCGATTCGCAATTTCGCCCGCGCAACTATGAATTACTCGTTGCAGCGCAACTTCCCACTGTTCCTCAGCACGAAGAACACGATCCTCAAGGCCTACGACGGACGTTTCAAGGACCTGTTCGAAGAAGTGTTCAACACCGAGTTCAAGGCGAAGTTCGATGCTGCAGGTCTCACCTACGAGCACCGTCTGATCGACGACATGGTGGCCTGCATGCTCCGTTGGGAAGGTGGCTACGTGTGGGCGTGCAAGAACTACGACGGTGACGTGCAGTCCGACACCGTTGCCCAGGGGTATGGCTCACTCGGGTTGATGACGTCGGTGTTGCTCACGCCGGATGGCAAGGTGATGGAGTCGGAGGCTGCGCACGGCACGGTGACTCGTCACTACCGCGATCATCAGGCCGGAAAAAAGACGTCAACCAATCCCATCGCGTCGATATTCGCGTGGACTCGTGGTCTCGAGCATCGCGGCAAGTTGGACGGCACTCCCGAGGTGATCGATTTCGCCCGCAAGGTGGAGAGCGTCTGTGTAGAGGCTGTCGAGGGTGGCGAAATGACGAAGGACTTGTCTCTCCTTGTCGGCGGTGCGTCGGCACCCTGGCAGACCACAGAGGAGTTCCTGGCAACCTTGGACCGCCGCCTGCAGGAGAAGATGTCCCGCTGAGCACGGTGGAAGTACGGCCACTTCGGCCAGACGACGACCTGGAGCAAGCGGGCGAAATCGTTGTTCGCGCCTACCTGGCGCTTCCGCGTTATCCGTCGGATCCCGAATATCACGAGGTCATTGCCGATGTCCGGGGTCGGCTGCACGAAACGACGGTGATTGGCGCCTTTGTCGGCGGGCGACTGGTGGGATGTCTCACGTTTGTGGTGAGTCACGAAGGCCCTCATGCCGAGCATGGTGATGTAGACGCGACATCATTCAGATACTTCGGTGTCGATCCCGACTCGACTGCCCGAGGCGTAGGCAGGGCAATGGTTCAGTGGGTGATCGACGAGTCGCGACGCCTCGGCAAGAAGCGCATCTCGATTCACACGATTCCCGTCATGCACTCAGCGATGCGGATGTACGAGAGCCTCGGATTCGTCCGCCGGCCGGACCTGGATCAGGTGTGGGATCCCGTGGTGGGTTGGGCTTACGTCAAGACGCTCTGACAATGGCAAAGTGGTGAGATGCGTGCAGTAGTTCTCACCGCATTTGGTGGCCCTGAAGTCTTGCGAATCACCGAAGTGCCAGACCCGACGCCGGGTCCGGATGAAGTGTTGGTCGACGTGGCAGCAACGGCACTCAATAGGGCCGACATCTTGCAGCGAAAAGGTTTCTACCCGAATCCGTTTCCCACCGAGCACGACATTCCCGGCATGGAGTTCTCGGGCACGGTCGCTGCAGTGGGAAGTCGTGTGACGGCATGGCGTGTGGGTGACGAAGTGATGGGCATCGTCGCCGGAGGCGCTTACGCCGAGCGGTTGGTGATTCACGAGCGTCAAGCGATGCGAATTCCCCGTGATGTGGCCCTCGTCGATGCGGCGGCGATTCCCGAAGTGTTCATCACAGCGTGGGACGGGCTCGTGGTGCAAGGTGGTCTCACCTCAGGGCGGTGGGCGCTTGTCCATGCCATCGCCAGCGGTGTGGGCACAGCGGCAATTCAGATTTGTCACTCGGTCGGTGCACGCGTCATGGGGACGTGTTCAACATCGAAGGTCGAGCAAGTTCGTGCGCTCGGAGCCGACGTCGTCGTCGATTACACGAAGGAGGACTTCGTCGAACAGGCCCAACGAATGACCGATGGTCGGGGCGTGGATGTCATTCTCGACCCGGTTGGCGGCGATTACTTGGATCGCAATGTGGCTTCACTTGCGTTGAAAGGCCGAATCATTCAGATCGGGTTGATGGCTGGTGTTGGCTCGTTCAATCTGGGGGCCCTGCTACCTAAACGTGCGTCGCTTATCGGCTCGGTGTTGCGCGCGCGCCCGCTCGAGGAGAAGGTGGCCATCTCACAGCGATTTGCTGCAGAAATGTTGCCGCTTTTTGATTCAGGCGACATGAAGCCCATCGTCGACCGGCGTTATTCATTGGCGGAGATCGCCGAAGCGCACGCCTACTTGGAGTCGAATGCGAATGTCGGGAAAGTGGTGGTCAGCGTCCGCTGATTGATCAGCGCTTGGTGATCGGAATGTAGTTCCGCTCGTCTGCGCCGGTGTACCACTGGCGAGGACGGCTGATCTTTTGATCTTTGTCGTTCAGCAGCTCGCTCATGTGCGCCAACCAGCCCACGGTGCGCGGGATGGCGAAGAGCACCGTGAACATTTCCACCGGGAAGCCGAGAGCTTGGTAGATCAAACCGGAATAGAAGTCGACGTTCGGGTACAGCTTGCGTGAAACGAAGTACTCGTCCTTAAGTGCGGTTTCCTCGAGCTTGAGTGCAATGTCGAGCAATGGGTTCTTGCCCGTCACCTTAAACACTTCGTATGCCGTGTCCTTGATGATTCGGGCACGTGGATCGAAGTTCTTGTAGACGCGGTGGCCGAATCCCATCAGTCGGCCTTCGCCACGCTTGACACTTTCGATAAAGGCAGGAACGTTGTCGAGTGAACCGATGTCTTGAAGCATGTGCACCACCGCTTCGTTCGCTCCGCCATGCAGTGGGCCGTAGAGCGCAGCCGCTGCAGCCGCAGTCGACGAGAACGGATCGGTATTCGCACTCGACACCACACGCATCGCGGTGGTCCCGCAGTTCTGCTCGTGATCGGCATGGAGGATGAACAACATGTCCATTGCTCGAGCAAGCACGGGATCTACCGAGAAGTCGTCGCCGATGCGATACATCATGTTGAGGAAGTTCTCGGCATAGGGCAGCGCGTTGTTCGGCAATACAAAGGGGAGACCCTTGCTGAAGCGATACGTCATCGCTGCAATCGTCGGCACTTTCGCTACAAGACGAAGAATCTGCTTGTCGAGCGACTCCTTGGAGAAGATGTCCTTGGAGTCCTCATAGAACGTTCCCAGTGCGGCCACGGCAGAAATGAACATGCCCATCGGGTGTGCGTCATAGTGGAAGCCGTCCACGAAACGCTTGCGCATGTTCTCGTGGATCATCGTGTGATGAGTGACATCGAAGGTCCACTGATTCAACTGTTCGGTGGTGGGGAGATCGCCATTCAAGAGGAGATAGGCCACCTCGAGGAAGGTTGACTTCTCGGCAAGTTGCTCGATGGGGTATCCGCGATAACGGAGAATTCCTGCGTCGCCGTCGAGGTAGGTGATGGATGAGGCGCACGCTGCCGTAGAGAGAAATGCAGGGTCGTACATCCTCAGTGCCGGGTCGAGGTCGCGCAATGCTGCCGACGAAAAGACGCCCCCGACGATCGGTACGGTCACCGACTTGCCGGTTCGGTCATCGGTGATGGTGATGGTTTCAGCCACCCTGATTCCCTTCTCTGTCGGGAAGCTTCCTCTTCCCGCAGTAAGTGTAGGGTCTGGCCCTCGATTGACTCCGATTAGAGCGGAGTGTTGTCGTGTTTACGAGGTGCGAGACGTTCCCGCTTGTCGCGGAGCATCGCGAACGCCGAGGCGACTTGGCTGCGGGTC
This sequence comes from Ilumatobacteraceae bacterium, assembly GCA_017856375.1. Classification (GTDB taxonomy): domain Bacteria; phylum Actinomycetota; class Acidimicrobiia; order Acidimicrobiales; family Ilumatobacteraceae; genus UBA3006. The sequence continues at coordinate 6,128 of JAFMFC010000050.1, forward strand.
TCACTCGGCTCGATCACGGCATCCACGTATCCGCGCTCGGCGGCGACAAATGGGTTGAGGAGGCGCTCGGAATAGTCGGCCTCGAAGGCTGCTTTTTCCTCATCGGAAGCCTTTCGTTGGAGGATCGCCGATGCTTGTCCGGCCCCCATCACCGCGATCTCCGCAGTCGGCCAGGCCATGCAGACGTCGTTGCCCATCGTCTTGGAGTCCATCACGATGTAGGCCCCGCCGTAGCTCTTGCGCAGGATCACACAGACTCGGGGAACCGTGGCTCGGGCATACGCGAACACGAGTTGTCCGCCATGGCGGATCATGCCGCGCCACTCCAGGTCCTTTCCCGGATAGAACCCGGGCGTGTCAACGAGGGTGAGAATCGGGATGTTGAACGCGTCACAGAACGACACGAAACGTGCTGACTTTTGAGAGGCTGGAATGTCGAGAGTTCCCGCCAACACCATCGGCTGGTTCGCAATCACGCCGATCGGTTCACCACCAATCGTGATGAATCCGGTGATCACGTTTGCTGCCCAGCGTTCCTTGAGCTCCAGGAAGTCTTCGTCGTCAGCGAGCGCCTTGATGACCTTGCGTACGTCGTAACTTCCCGTTGCCACGGACGGGATGATCTCACCGGCTTCGGGTGTTGGTCGATAGATCGGGTCGGAAGTGCCGAGGAGGGTCGGCACATGATTGACGTTGTCGGGTACGAACGACATCAGGTGCTCCAGCGCGGTACGTGCATCGTCCACGTTGTCGACGATCACGGACGCAACCCCACTCTGTTTGGCGTGGGCATCCGATCCGCCAAGGTCTTCGTTGGAGATTTGGATGCCGGTGAATTCCGCGACCATCGTCGGGCCTGAGACAAAGGCGTAGGAATCGCGAGTCATGATCACGAAGTCGGCCAATCCGATCAAGAGGGCGGGGCCAGATACAGCGGGTCCGTTGACGATGGTGAAGGTAGGCACCACGCCCGAGCATTCGGCAATCGCCCGCGCCGCCTGTCCCCAACCATGGAGCGCAGGGATGCCTTCCAAAATATCTGCGCCCGACGACGCGATCTGCATGACGAGAGGGATCCGCTGATTCAGAGCAAACTCTGCAGCGTTGGCGATCACGCCCGATGCTTCGGCTGAGAGAGCGCCACGATGCAGGGAGGGGTCGATGTCGACCCACACCACATTGCGACTGCCCACACTGGTGATTCCGGCTTGTGCCGCGCCTTTCACCGCGCGTTGCAGGTGCAGGTCGCGCGGAATCTCGGTGGCCTCTGCCGTCATCTTTGCCAGATTAGTTCTCTGTGACAGGTCGTCGGCCTGGCAGGAGTAGTTCCGACGAGATGTTCACACCATGTTGTTGAGCACCTGCTTGTTGCACCGCAATGCGAACGACGCTGTGCAGCGCGCGTGTTGCTTTGTTCGGTAGCGGTCGACGTTTGGTGGCCCAGCCAACGAGACGTCGCGGAAGCTCGGGAATCTGAACTACATGCAAATTCTCAGCGGCGATTCGAGGCACCGCAGTGGATGGTACGAGTGTCGGCCCAAACCCGTCGATCGCCAACGATGCGAGGAGACGGACACCATCGATTTCAGCTTGTGCTCGCAATGCAACTCTTCTCGATGCAGCCGTCTTCTCGATGATCCGTCGGAGTTCGGTGTTGCGCGGGGCCAGTAGCAGTTGATGATTCGCCAATTCCGCGAGGGTGACGGTGTCTCGTTGCGCCCAAGAAAACTTGGGATGGGCGAGCAAAACTATTTCTTCTGAAAACAGCGGATCGACGTTGAGCTCGGGGTCGGCGATGGGGAAGTGCACGATCGCTGCGTCCAAGTCGCCGGAGATCAAACGCGGAACGAGGTTCAAGGTGCCGCCCTCCACGACGGTGATCCGCAATTTCGGGTGTGTCGCATGTGCAAGCGGCAGCATCGCGGGGATCAGCCAGCGACCGGTAGTGCTCAGGCATCCCATCCGGCTTTCGCCCTCGATCTCGAGATCAGTGGAATGAATGTCTGCTTCGATGTCCTGCAGTTCGTGGATGATGCGTCGTCCTCGCTCGACAACTACCGCTCCCTCATCGGTGACCTTTCCGGAATGGCGATCAACGAGGGTGACGCCAAGTTCCTTTTCCAGTCTGGAGATATGTGCGGAGACATTGCTCTGGACGGTCTTCAGGTGTCGTGCAGCCGCGGAAAACGAGCCGTGCTCGGCAATCGCAATCAGGCTGGCCAGGTGGCGCACCTCCATGGGGTCAGGCTAGTCATGGCTGGAAGACCTATCGGAAAAAGTGATAGGGAGAATCTGGCGTTCGCCTTGAATGCTTACCCCTGGGTAGGCAATACTTAAGGCAACAACGGATGGGTTTCCCCCAAATTCCATCCAGAAGATATCCCTAGACGGTTCCCCCAAACCGCGGGATACAGGTTGAGAGGCTCCGCTCTGGCGGGGCCTCTCCCATTTCTCCCGTTATTTACTGCTCAATTGGGCTAGTGCCGCGGGGAGTGTGGTCGACGGATCAGCTTGAGCAGGTTCATCACCCCGAACCCCACCACCGCTGCGCCGAACACGCGTGTTCCAAAGGGAATGTCCTGGAAGGCCAGTCTCGCACCAATGTAAATCGCAGGAAGGTAGAGCACGATCAGGATGGACCGCACCAGTGGAGAACGTGGCGTCTTTCGCCACGTGAAGATCATCGCGATCAACGCGACGAATGTGTAGCCGAGAATCAGCGCAACGACGAGTGCGAGGCTCTCCACTTACTTGCCGGCCACCTTCTCGCGCACAATGTTCAGTGCGCTGCCTTTTTCGAACCACTTCACCTGTTCGGGGCTGAACGTGTGGAGGCCCTCAAAGTCGATGGTCGTTCCATCTGCCTTGTTGATACGGCAACGAACTGGGCGGTCGGGAACGGGCGGAAGGTCGAGCACGCTGACGGTGTCTCGTTCATCGATCTTGTCGTAGACGGTGGGATCGGCGAAGGTGAGTGGAATTAGCCCTTGTTTCTTCAAATTCGTTTCGTGAATTCGAGCGAACGAACGAGCGAAGATCACGACGCCGCCGCGGAATCGCGGCTCCATCGCTGCGTGCTCGCGAGACGAACCTTCCCCGTAGTTCTGATCACCAATCGCGCACCAACGAATTCCTGCTTCGCTGTAGCGCTTGGCGATTTCGGGGTATGAGCGCGTCTGTCCGTCGGTCGAATCCCAGCCTTCACCGACCTTGTCGTTGAAGGCGTTGACTGCTCCGATGAACAAGTTGCCGCTGATGTTTTCGAGGTGTCCTCGATAGGTCAGCCATTTGCCGGCGGCCGAAATGTGGTCGGTGGTGCACTTGCCTTTCGCCTTCATCAGCACGGGCAGGTTCTCGTAGTCCTTGCCGTCCCATGCGGGGAATGGTTCGAGGAGTTGCAGTCGATCGCTCGTCGGACTCACTTCGACCGCGATCGAAGAGCCGTCTTCGGGCGGTGCGACGAATGTGTCCTCGCCGGAGTCGTAGCCCTTCTGCGGGAGCACCTCGCCGGTGGGCGCCGAGAGTCGGACTTCGGTGCCATCGGGCGCGGTGATCGCGTCGGTGGTGGGATCGAAGTCGAGGCGACCTGCTAACGCCAGTGCAATGACGGTGTCCGGGCTGGTCACAAACGAGAGCGTGTTCGCTGAGCCGTCGTTGCGCTTCGGGAAGTTTCGATTGAACGAATTGACGATCGTGTTGGGCTTTTCCGTCACGTCTTTCGCCCGTTCCCACTGGCCGATGCACGGTCCGCAGGCGTTAGCGAGAACGGTGGCGCCGATCGCTTCTAAATCGGCAAGCAGTCCGTCGCGCTCGATGGTGGCGCGAATCTGTTCAGAGCCGGGAGTGATCAACAGTTCGGTCTTTGCTTTGAGTCCTTTGGCTTTGGCTTGCCGCGCCACGGATGCTGCGCGAGTGATGTCTTCGTAGGACGAATTCGTGCACGAGCCGATCAATGCCGCAGAGATTTCCTTCGGCCAGGAGTTCTGCTCAGCAGCTGCTCCCACTTCGTCGCCCACCTTGTGTGCGCGATCGGGGGAATGAGGACCGTTGATCAGTGGCTTGAGCGCGGAGAGATCGATTTCGATCACTCGGTCATATGTTGCGCCTTCATCGGGGCGGAGGTGTGCCGCAACGGCATCGGCAGCTTTGGCAATTTCGGCGCGACCGGTTGCGCGAAGGTACTCGGCCATGTGCGAGTCATAACCAAAGATTGAACAGGTGGCACCAATTTCAGCACCCATGTTGCAGATGGTCGCCTTGCCTGTTGCCGAAATTGAATCGGCGCCGGGGCCGAAGTATTCAACGACCGCGCCGGTGCCGCCTTCGACGGTGAGTACGCGGGCTACTTCAAGGATGACGTCCTTCGCGCTCGACCAACCAGAGAGCTCGCCGACGAGTCGTACACCGATCACCTTTGGCCAGCGAACGTTGAAGGGAAAGCTCGTCATCACGTCCACCGCATCAGCTCCACCGACACCGATAGCGATCATGCCGAGTC
>JAFMFC010000051.1 GCA_017856375.1 Ilumatobacteraceae bacterium
TGATCGTCAGCCCTCCTCGGGTGCCGGGTTCGTCCACGAGCGGGTCCCACTTGTCGCGCCTGCGCACTTCGGTGATCACGCCGGCGACAGGCGCATGAACGCGGGCGTAGCAACCCTCCACGTCGACAGCGGGATAGTGGAGGTGATCCTTGGGCCACGAAACCTCGACCTTGGAGAAGGGAAACACGTAGCGCGGGCCTTTGGTGGCTGGCGCAGCGGTAGTCGTCTGATTCGACTCGTTGACTTCTCCGGAGGAGGCCTGTGCCGCGGCGGGCGAGAGCGAGAGCACCAACGTCACACCAAGAAAGAGTCTCGTCCGTCTCATCTCGCCCCTCGGGGGCGATGTTAGACCGCCTGCCGTCCCCGCAACTGGGAGAGCGAGAGAGTCACGAGAATCACGCCGCAGACGAGCACCGAGGCCCCTTGCATCACCTCAGAGGTGAACAGCTGGGTGGCGAGTGCGCCGACCGACATCGTCGTGCCGATGCCACCGGCGATCAGTGTCTCGATCAATGTCTTACGAGCACCAACTAGAAAGACGAGCCCGGCAACGATCAGCGAGACGATCGCCATGGCGAAATCGTCTTTGTACACCGCAATGTTGAACATCGAAAAAACGATGCTGAACGCACCCACGCCACGTGCGACGATCGAAAGCCCGATCTCGCGGTTGCCGATGAGGAAGAGCATCACTCCCGAGGTCGCAAAGAAGAGGGCGCCCCACGGTTCGCTCACTCCGCTTAACTCGATGCTCACCGCCATCAGCGGTTGAACGCCGATCACCGTGATCACGGTGCCGATGAACATCGTGCGCGGAATCAACACGACTCCAACGACGAAGGCGAGCAACGCACCCCACCACACACCAGTTTCAGTCGATGCCCCTGCAAGATGAATACTCACTCCCACGGCAGTGGCGAACAAACCCGTAGTAACCGCCATCAATACTTCGGTGAGTCGTTCGAGGCGAGGTCCTCTACCGTGCAACAGCCACACCACAACACCTGTGGCCACACTCAAGACATAGAGCCCTGCATCGATCGCCCCGAGGCTGAGGTCCGGAAACAGCGCCCCCAGCGTCCACACCAGGCCGACGATCGCGATGGCGCCCCCGAGGAAAGCGAGTAATTCGATTGGTGCCACCCACCAAGTCGGCGCAATGCGTAACTCGGCGATCTCACGGGAGTCGAGCCGACCAGAACTCTCCAAGTCATCGATGACCTCAGAGAGTGTCTTACGGTATCCGGCTGACTTGCGACCTGGAGCCATGCCCCGATGTTACGGTGATGCGCCATGTCCAACGCCCAATTGCGTCCCTTCTTCATCGACACCGATACCGCAAGTGACGACGCGGTGGCACTGGTGATGGCGCTGCGCCATCCCGCCGTCGACGTGGTCGGTATTGGCATCGTGGCCGGCAACGTGCCGCTCGACATGGGAGTGCAAAACGCGCTTTACACCGTCGAGATGTGTGGAGTAAATGTTCCCGTTTACGCGGGTTGTTCCGAGCCGCTGGAATGCGATCTTCGTACCGCACAAATGGTGCATGGCGCAGACGGCATGGGTGACATCGGCTTGTCGTTGCAGGGCCGAGTTGCCCACACTCAACACGCAGTGGATGCATTGATCGACGCAAGCCATCGATTCGCTGGCGAGCTCGAATTGGTGACGCTCGGACCACTCACCAACATCGCCACTGCACTCAGGCGCGATCCCGGTCTGGCCTCGCGGATCAAGCGTTGCGTCGTGATGGGCGCGGTCTACGACCACATCGGAAACGTCACACCGGTTGCAGAGTTCAACATGTGGTGCGATCCGATGGCTGTACAGGTAGTTCTCGATTCCGGCATGATGCCGGAGTTCGTCGGGTGGGATCGTTCGCGTTTCGATGCGGTGATCGATTCCAAGATGGCTGCCGACATTCGCTCAATCGGCACGCCGCTAGCCGAGTTCGCTATCGACATTCAGCGCGCGGTCATCGAGTTCTGCCGAACGGAAACCAAGATCGACGGGTTCGACCTACCGGATCCCATCGCCATGGCTCATGCCCTAGATGTCTCGGTTGCGCTCGAAGTGCGGGAGCTATTCCTCGAAGTCGAAACGCGACCAGGCCCCACCGAAGGCATGGTGGTGATGGACGTGCTTGGTGTCCTTCATCGTCCGGCCAATGCCAAAGTGGTGACGCGGGCAAGCAACGCCCGCTTCATCGAGATGTTGCGCGAAGCTGTCCGCTAGCGCGAGTTCAGCCCTCGTAGTACGAGTCGGCGATCGAGAGCACTTCGTCGATGATCGCGATTCCTTCGCGCACTTCGTCCGGCGAGACGGTGCACGGCGGCACCACGTGCATGCGGTTGAAGTGCGTGAACGGCCAGAGCCCGCGCTCTTTACAGGCCGCGGCCAGCTCAAGCATCGGCTTGGCATCTGCGCCACCTGCGTTGTACGGCACGAGTGGCTTGCGTGTTTCGCGGTTGCGTACGAGCTCGATAGCCCAGAACACGCCGAGCCCGCGAATGTCGCCCACTGATGGGTGGCGTTCTTTCAACTTGGCGAGCTCCGGCCCGATCACTTGAGCGCCCACGTTGCGCGCATTCTCCACAATCTTCTCTTCTTTGAAGATGTTGATCGACGCGACGGCTGCAGCACAGGCGAGGGGATGTCCGCTGTAGGTGAGCCCACCGGGGAACATCTTGTCCTTGAAGTACTCGGAGATCTTTGCTCCGATGATCACGCCGCCGAGCGGGACGTAACCGGAGTTGACGCCCTTGGCGAAGCAGATCAGGTCGGGGACCACGTTCCACTTGTCAACGGCGAACCACTCGCCACAACGGCCGAAGCCGGCCATCACTTCATCGCACATCATCACGATGCCGTACTTGTCACACAGCGCCCGCACGCCCTGCAGGTAACCATCGGGCGGAACGAGGATGCCGTTCGTGCCGACGACCGACTCGAGCGCGATCATCGCCACGGTGTGCGGCCCTTCCACCATCAACACGTCCTCGAGGTGCTGCAATGCGCGCTCGCACTCTTCCTTTTCGTTCGACGAGTGGAATGCCGAGCGATACGGGTACGGACCCCAGAACTTGACGGCGCCGGACGCACCAGTCTCATTCGGCCAGCGGCGCGGATCGCCGGTGAGTGCGATGGCTCCCGATGTCGCGCCGTGATATGAGCGGTAGGTGGTGAGTGCCTTGTGTCGACCGGTGTAGAGGCGCGCCATGCGTAGTGCATTCTCCGCCGCTTCGGCGCCACCGTTGGTGAAGAACACCATGTTCATATCGCCAGGTGCCAGCTCGGTGATCAGTCGAGCGGCCTCACTGCGGGCATCGTTGACGAACGCGGGGGCAATCGAACACAACTTCGCGGCTTGCTCCTGGATGGCGGCGACGAGTTTCGGGTGTTGATGCCCGATGTTCATGTTGACGAGTTGGCTCGAGAAGTCGAGATAGCGCTTGCCGCTCGAGTCCCACATGTACGAACCCTCGGCGCCGGTGATCTCCACCGGGTTGAGCGCACCTTGGACCGACCAGGAGTGAAATACGTGTGCCCGGTCGTTCAGCCAGGCCTGTGTCTGAGTGGACTCGATCGTCATGGGTCAAGCCTAATGGTGGTGGTTCTCACGGCTCTCGCTCGCCGTAGATCTCATTCGAAATCGCTACAGCGTTGCGGTCACCTTGTCGCGCAGAGCGGGCCACGCAGCAGCCAGTCCGGCATGCAGGGGAAAGGTGGTGACATCGTCGATCTGTACCCAGCGCAGATCCTCCGACTCGGCATTGGCCGCGAACGCGCCGGCATCACCGCTGCTGTGCGCGATCACGGTGTCGTATCGCCATGGGCCGTGGTCGTCACTGAAGACTGCCTTGACGACGAATTCACTCGACTTGATACCTGCTTCTTCGGCTGCTTCACGGCTGGCAGCAGTCACCGAATCTTCGTGTGAATCGAGTGCTCCGCCCGGGAGTGCCCACGTGCCACCGCCGTGCGTCCAGGCGGCACGCAACTGCAACAACACGTGTGGCGCTCCGAGATCGCGACGCACGAGCAACAGGCCTGCTGCACCGAACAAACCCCAATGTCGATGGCCGCAGGTGCACATCACCCAACCGTCGCCATCCCGAAATGCCACGATCAGATCGTAGTTTCGTCGATCAATTCAAGTTTCTGCGCCCGGCGCAATGCGGCGCGCATGGACGCCTGCAGAGCAGTGATTTCTGCGTGATGACTTCGACACAACACTTCGAGGCCGCCCTTGCCGTCGGGACCTGCCTCGAGATGGTGGTGACACCCCGGCCCGTATCCGCCTCCGTTGCGCGGCTCCACGTGGTTGACCTCGCAGTCGCGTCGCGCGGCATCACACCCTTCTCGCGTGCAGCGGTACTTCGCTCGACGTTTAGCCGTGGCGCGGGCAAAGCGCCAGATGTGGTTGCGCTGCCACGCGCGACCACAAGGATCACTGCACCACGTTCGACGACGAGCCGCAACGATCAAGGTGTCACACCACTGACAGCGTCCCGGTTCGCCTTGCCATGCAGAAAGATGACAGGTGATTCGTTCGGCTACGAGCGGTGGTAACTCAGTCGCCACATCGTCCCTTCACAACGTCGTTGACGTGAGGTCGTCGCCGAGAATGATGGTGCCGCTGAAGTGCCGAGCGGCGATTTCACGCCACTCGTCTTCTTGGCCACGTTGCATGCCTGGGATGTAGTGAGTCATCACCAACGTGTTTACACCTGCGCGAGCCGCAGTTTGGGCCGCTTGTTCGACGGTCGAGTGGTAGTCGAGGATGTCGAGGAATCGTTTGTTCGGCACCTGCCGAACGATGTCGTCACGCATGACTGTCTGCACGTAGGCATCGGCACCCAAGCACAGCTGATCCAACTCGGCGCACGGCAGCCCGTCTCCGCCGAACACCACCGACTTGTTCTCGTGATGAACCCGGTATCCAACGGTGGGCTCCACTGGTTGGTGATCGGTGCGACCAACGGTTACCTGCAGTTCGTCGAGCTGAAAGGTGATACCGGGCGCGACCTCGGTGACCTCGACCATTGGACGCCAGGTCAAGGAGTCCTGGTGATGTTCGAGTCGGTAACTGATGTCTGGTTCGAGTGAGTCGAGGATTCCTTTGATCACTTGCGCAATGCCAATCGGACCATAGACGCGCAGTGGCGTGGGGGCCGCGCTCATGATCCACTGCGTCGTGATCACATCGTTCAAGTCGGTGATGTGGTCGCTGTGCAGATGGGTGATGACGACACCGGTCAGCATCACGGGCAACACTCCCGCTGCGGACATTCGCATCACGACTCCACGTCCGGCATCGACGAGCAACCGTTGGCTGCCACTTTCGAGGAGCGTCGCTGCACCAGCGCGATCAGGGTTGGGTATCGGCGATCCCGTTCCAAGCAGTGTGATCTTCATTGGTTGCCTCAGCTGCCAACAATCTTGGACGCTGGCGTCATCCTGATGAAGTCATCGATGATCGCGGCAAGTTCGACGCCCTTGTCTTCCTGAATGAAGTGGCCTCCACCGGCAACGGTGACATGCGGTTGACCGACTGTGCCGGGAACCCGGCGAAGGAAGATGGCATCGCCTCCCTTGGTGACGGGGTCGCTGTCGCCGAAGCAGCAGAGGAAGGGTCGTTCGAACTTTTCCAGAACGCCCCACGCGGTGACGTTGTCGCGATGGCTCGGATCGTCGGCGGAGGTGGGCACGAGCGAGGGAAGGATTCGCGCGCCGGCCTTGTACGTGTCGTCGGGAAACGGCGCGTCATACGCACTCACGACCTCGGAGGTTGGCCGCACGGCGCATCCACCGCGCACGATCTTGCCCACCTCGAACTCCGGAGTCGTTTGGGAGAACTTCTGCCATGCCATGAATGCATCAGAGAGTGGGCGGTCGCCCGTGGGCAGTCCGGTGTTGCTCATCACCACCCGTGCGAAGCGCTCGGGCTCTGCCGCCACCAAACGCAACCCAATTAATCCGCCCCAGTCCTGGCCGAAGATCGTCGCGCGTCGGATCGACAAGTGGTCGAACAGTGTTTGGGCCATCCACGAGACATGGCGCGCGTAGGTGTAGTCGCGCTGTTCGGTCGGCTTGTCGGACTTGCCGAAGCCGACGAGATCGGGCGCAATAACGCGATGACCCGCGGCGACCAGGCGCGAAATCATGTGTCGGTAGAGAAACGACCACGTGGGTTCGCCGTGCATGAGCACGATCGGGTCGGCGTCCCGCGGCCCTTCGTCCACGAAGTGCACCCGAAGATGCGAGCCTTCGTGATCGTCGACCTCGACGAAGTGCTCGGCGAAGGCAAAGTCGAAGAAGCCGACAAAACGTTCGGCCGGTGTGCGCAGTGTTTTCATGTGCCTGCCTTTAGGTAAGTGCTTTCGTGATGGCAATTTCGAGAATCTGGCGAACGTGGGGATACGACATGCGATGTTCGCCGAGCAGCATTTCGATCGATTCGTACGTGGTGCACAGGTCGACCGTCGCCACGGCGGCACGCCGAGCAGAAGTTTCTAACTTCGCCAGTTCGGTGGCGAAGTGCTGTTCGATCTGGGTGCGCAACAGCTTGCGTGCTTCGAGCAATTGCTTGGCGATCACGGGGTTGCGATGCGCATGGGCACGTGCGGCGGCACCCACACGATCGATTGCCCGGTGCAGGGCGATTCGTTGATCCACGAATGCGGCCACTTTTTCTCTCGTGGTGCCATGGGCAAATCCCGCGATGACTGCGCTCGGCTGGATGCGCGAGAACTGGACGGCACATACCTCGCTGTAGAGGTCGTTCACGTCGTCGAAGTAACGAAACAGCGAGCGCTCCGAGAGTCCGGCGCGGGCGGCCACCTCCGCCGCACTGGCGTCAATTACGCCTTCGCGAATCATCTCAAGTAGGGCATCGACGATCTCTCGACGGTTTCGTTCACGTCGGGCCGAGCGGCCGTCGATTGCGACGTCGTCGACGATCGTCATCTAGAGAGACCGTCGATCACTGGTGCGACCGTCAGCACGTAGGTAGAACGCAGATCGTTGGATCGGTATTGAGCCAGAACATCGTGCGTTGTCGTGGTGTCATCCAACTCGACAAAGTGCACGCTCGACCAGGCTCGCGTGTCGCCAATGATGGTGCCCTCGGAGTCGAGGCTCGTTGCACCCGGCGGTGCCGATGAGTTCGCGGCGTCTGGGCCGAGCACCACCATCGCCACGTGGCGGGTGCGCAGCTCGGTTGGCTCCGGTCGGCCGCGTTCATCCAGTGCGAGATCTCGTGGACGACAACAGGTGATGATCGTGCGTTCCATGCCCGCTGCTTTGTGCACGTGCTTCTCGGCGAAGTCTTTGCGCTGTTGCATTTCGACGAACGATCTGCGCGTGGGGTAGCGCACCACGGCAATGCGGTCCCAGTCGCCGTCGCCAAAATCGTTGGACACGACGTCGGCGACGAACAACATGTCGGCGCCGATCTTGTTCAGCACCGACGACGGGTTGTACTTGTCGTCGGCCTCGCGACCACTCACCGCTTCGTTTGCGTTGTCGCCGTATTCGGCCACCGCGCGATACTTCATCAGGTTGACCATGTAGATCGGGCCATCGGCTTCGGGCTCGCGCGTGGCGAGCGAGATCGCGTAGTGCTTGTCGATCGTCCCGTAGCGGTGCTCGAGCTTCTCGCGTGGCTCATTCTGCTGCGTCATCAGGCCCCCAATCTTTTGACAGGGAGTATGACAAAACCTAGAGTCCCTTGCAAGATGACGTCTGCAGAGCCGGACTTCGGGGGAGTGATTGGCGACACCTATCGGTTGTCCACGCCGTCATGGCCGCAGCAGCGGCGATTGAGTGGTCGCACCAACGTCGTTGTGATCGTGTTCGACGACATGGGCTTTGCTCATCCCAGTTGCTTCGGTGGCGAAGTGCCGACACCAAACATCGATCGTCTTGCGTCACGGGGCGCGCAATTCACCGGATTCCACACCACCGCACTGTGCTCGCCTTCTCGTGCCGCATTGCTCACGGGACGCAATCACCACTCGGTGGGAATGCGCGGTGTCTCCAACTGGAACACGGGCTTCCCGAATATGCGCGGAGGCATCACGCCTCGTGCCGCGACGATGGCCGAAGTGCTCAAGCAGTACGACTACGCCACCCTGTGTGCAGGTAAGTGGCACCTCGCGCCGATGGAGGAGTGTTCTGCAGCGGGGCCACATCACAACTGGCCGTTGCAGAAGGGCTTCGATCGTTACTACGGCTTTCTCAACGGTGAAACCGACAACTTCTATCCGGAGCTCACGCGCGACAACCAACATTGTCTGCCACCTCGTCGACCGGAGGAGGGTTATCACCTCAGCGAAGATCTGGTGGACGAGTCGATCGGTTGGATCCGCGATCTCATGTCGGTGCGGCCTGATCGCCCGTTCTTCCTCTACCTCGCTTTCGGCGCGCAGCATGCTCCGCACCATGCCCCCGATTCGTATCTGCAGAAGTGGCGCGGCAAGTTCGATGAAGGTTGGGACGTGCAGCGAGATCGCGTCTTTGCGCGGCAGAAGGAGATGGGGATCGTTCCTTCAGACACCGTGCTTGCTCCGCGCAACCCGGGTGTCCGTCCGTGGGATGAGCTGAGTGTGAACGAAAAGAAATTTGCTGCGCGGTTGCAGGAGGCATTCGCCGCGATGCTCGATCACACCGACGTCCAGATCGGTCGCTTGCTCGACTTCCTCGAGAGCTCCGATCAGATGGACGACACGATCGTGGTGTTGTTGTCCGACAACGGAGCCAGTCGCGAGGGCGGCCCTCAAGGTGTGTTGGACGAGTGGTGCTTTTTCAACGGCGTGTGGGAAAACGTGGACGAGATCGTCGCCACGCGACTCGATGACATCGGCACGAAGAACGCGCACTCCAATTACCCGTGGGGTTGGTCGCAGGTGGGCAACACCCCGTGTCGTTGGTACAAATCCCAAACCTACGGCGGTGGTATCCGCGACCCGCTCGTTATTTCGTGGCCGAAGCGCATTGCCCATCCCGGCGTCCGCAATGGCTTTTGTCATCTCGTCGACATCGCACCGACGATCTACGAGGCGCTCGGTGTCGAGCTGCCGAAAGAGATCAACGGCGTCGAGCAGATGCCTCTGCACGGCGAGAGCATGCTCAGGTCGCTCGTTGGTGATTCCTCGGTGCAGCGATCGACGCCCCAGTACTTCGAGATGATCGGACACCGTGCCATCTGGAAGGACGGGTGGAAGGCAGTCACGTTCCACGATCAAGGGGTTGAGTACGACAAGGACACCTGGTCGCTGTACGACCTCTCCAGTGACTTCTCTGAGATGCATGATCTCGCGGACAAAGAACCGCAGCGACTGAAGGACATGGTGGACACGTGGTGGGAGGAAGCCCGTCGCTACGGGGTATTGCCACTAGATGACCGGGGAGTGGAGTTGTTCGGCGCCAAGCCGCGCCCGAGTTCTCCCCACTACGGCAGCACGTACACGTACTTCCCGCCGATCGCCCACATCCCCTCGGATGCGTGCCCGATGTTGTCGGGACGCGCCTGGACGATTCAGTGCGATGTCGAAGTGGGTAACTCCCAGGTTGAAGGTGTGTTGTACGCGCGAGGAGGCCACAACCTCGGCCACTCGTTGTTCATCAAGGACTCAATCCTGCACTTCGTCTACAACGCGCTCGGCAAGATCCAGCGAGCGAGCGCACCTCTGTCGCTCACCCCTGGTCGACACGTGATCGGCGCGCGCTTCGATCGCACCGACAACACGGGCGAGTTGTCGATCTTCGTCGATGGTCGTGACATTGCAAGCGTGCACATTCCGGTGATCATGCGCATCCTCGGATCGATGGGGATGGACTTGGGCTGTGATCGGTTGTCGCCAGTGGCTCCCGACTACGCAGGGCCATTTCCCTTCACGGGCAGCCTTTATCGAGTGCATTTCGAAGTTCGCAGCAAGATGACCAAGACGGACACCGAGGCGCAGGCTCGTGTCGAAGCATCAAGGGAGTAGCGAGAGATGAGTGAGCGAGATGAGTGACATAGATGAGTGAAGTAGTTCTTGAATCACTGTGCAGGCGACTCGGAGCCCTTCGTTCGCTGTACGACCAGGCGCTCGAGACGATGTCGCTCGAACACGTCAATTACGTGGAACGTGAAGACGTGTTACCCATCGCCTTCAGTCTCTTTCACATCACCAACATGGTTGATGCCGCGCACATGATGATCACGGGAGAGTCGCCCATCTGGAACGACGACTGGAACTCGCGTGTGGCCCCGACGATTCCCGATCATGGCAAGCATCGCACGGTGGGCGAGATGACTGCCCAGCGCATCGGCAACTACGAGGAGTTCAAGGCGTATTTCGCCGCCGTATTCGACCGCACTCAGTCGTGGTTGAGCGCGCTCGATCCCGACGAGCTGCATCGCGTGGTGATCACGCGGCCGTTTCCCCCGCAGATCGCCTCCACCTTCAGCGCCCGCGCGGCGAGTGAACACGGCATCACGGTGCTCGATGCGGTCGAGTGCTGGGTGTACCAGCACGCGCTACGTCACATGGGCGAGATCGAGTTTGCGCGCAGCTTCGTCGGACTCACTGGCATGACGTCGTGAAAAACGACGT
>JAFMFC010000052.1 GCA_017856375.1 Ilumatobacteraceae bacterium
CGAGTTCTGCGAGTACTGCGACTACCACGTGGGCTGCGTCGATCTCGAAGTGACGGCGTAATGCCTCGCGAGTGTCGCTTCGCCCCATTCCGTCCGTGCCCAGCGCGACGAACGTGCGCTGACCGACATACGGTGCGATTTGCAGCGGCACCGATCGCATGAAGTCGCTGACCGCGACGATGGGTCCCGTCAAATCGCCGAGGATGCTCTCGACACGGGACTTGCGGGGTTCGGCAGTGGGGTGCAGACGGTTCCAACGCTCAGTCTCTAGACCCTCTTCGCGGAGCAACTTGTACGACGTTGCTGACCAGAGATCCACGCCGACGTCGTAGTGCTCGAGCAAGTCGGCTGCGGCGCGACGAGCCGAACCGTGAGCCGAACCGGAGAAGAGGATCGAGGCGCGGTGTTTGCCACCAGTAGCCGCTTGCCACTTGTAGAGACCGCCCATGATCTCGTCTTCGATGCTCGCGTGCTCTGGTCGTGCTGGCATCTCGTAGTTCTCGTTGTACAACGTGAGGTAATAGAAGATGTCCTCTGGATTGGTGCCGTACATCCGTTCGATTCCGTGCTTGATGATCGTGGCCACCTCGTAGGCAAAGGCCGGGTCGTATGCCTGACAGGCGGGGATCATGCTTGCGTGCAAGAGGCTTTGACCGTCTTGATGTTGAAGGCCCTCACCGAGCAACGTGGTCCGTCCTGCGGTGGCACCGAGGAGGAACCCCCGAGTGCGCGAATCGGCTGCTTGCCAAATCAGATCACCGACACGCTGGAAGCCGAACATCGAATAGAAGATGTAGAACGGCACCATCGGAACGCCACGGGTTGCATAACTCGTTCCCGCAGCGATGAAACTCGACATGCTGCCTGCTTCAGTGATGCCTTCTTCGAGGATTTGTCCTTCTGAAGACTCCGAGTAGCTCAGTAACAACGCGTGGTCGACCGGTTCGTACTTCTGGCCGTGCGATGCATAGATCTTGAACTCGGGGAACAGTGAGTCCATGCCGAACGTACGGGCTTCGTCAGGGATGATCGGTACCACGCGCGAACCGAATGCCTCGTCGCGACCGAGATTGCGCAACAAGCGTGTGAAGCCCATTGTCGTGCTCACCGATTGGCCACCACTACCCGAGTTGAATTCTTCGAACGCCTTGGGGTTGGGCAGTGCGAGTGGTCGACGAACGGTCGTTATGCGACGCGGGACTGCACCACCAAGTGCTCGGCGGCGCTCCATCATGTATTGATACTCAACGGAATCTTCCGGAGGTCGGTAGTAGGGCGGTTGATCGCCGGTGAGTGCCGAGTCGGGGATTTCGTCTTCGAGATGCAGGCGCGAACGCAGCGTGCGCAACTGTTCCTCGCTCATCTTCTTGATCTGGTGCGTGGCGTTGCGGCCCTCGATCTCTGGTCCGAGCGTCCAGCCCTTCACGGTCTTGCACAGAATTGCGGTTGGCCTACCAGAACCAAGGTTCTCGCTGGCTGCCTTGAATGCGGCGTAGAGCTTGCGGTAGTCGTGACCACCGCGTGGAAGCAGACGCAGGTCCTCATCCGAGAGATGGGACACCATTTCCCTGAGGCGCGGATCTGGTCCGAAGAAGTTCTCGCGAATGTAGTTGCCATTTTCCACCGTGTAACGCTGGAACTCGCCGTCGACGGTGGTGTTCATCTTGTTGAGCAATGCCCCCGTGGTGTCGCGGGCGAGGAGTTCATCCCATTTCGAACCCCAGATCACTTTGATTACGTTCCAACCGGCACCGCGGAACACTGCTTCGAGTTCTTGGATGATCTTGCCGTTGCCGCGCACTGGTCCGTCGAGTCGTTGCAAGTTGCAATTGACAACGAATGTGAGGTTGTCGAGATGCTCGCGAGCGGCAAGCGAAATCGAACCGAGAGTTTCTGGCTCGTCTGTTTCGCCATCGCCGATGAATGCCCACACACGGCTCTGCGAGGTGTCGTCGAGTTTGCGATTGTGCAGGTAGCGATTGAAGCGTGCTTGATAGAGCGCCGTGATCGGGCCGAGTCCCATCGACACGGTGGGGAACTCCCAGAACTCGGGCATCAAGCGCGGGTGTGGGTAACTCGACAGACCAGCACCGTCGCGACCGATCTCGCGGCGGAAGTGATCGAGGTCGTCTTCGTGCAGGCGGCGTTCGAGGAATGCGCGCGCGTAGATGCCCGGTGCCGCGTGACCTTGGAAGTAGATGTGATCACCCGGTTGACCGGCGTCGCGGCCGCGGAAGAAGTGGTTGAAGCCGACTTCGTACAAACTGGCTGACGAGGCGAACGTGGAGAGGTGGCCACCGATTCCCTCGGCTGCCATGTTCGCGCGTACCACCATCACGGCCGCGTTCCAGCGGATGTAGGCGCGGATGCGCCGCTCGATGTGTTCGTCGCCAGGGAACCACGGCTCTTGTTCGCGAGGAATGCTGTTGACATACGGAGTGGAAACGGTGGCGGGGAAACTGACCTGCGCATCTCGAGCGCGCTCCAAGAGTCGCGAGAGCAAGTAACGGGCGCGCGTCTTGCCGTGGGTATCGACCACTGCGTCGAGCGAGTCCAACCACTCGGCGGTTTCGCCGGGGTCAGTGTCGGGGAGCTGATGCACTGAACCGTCGAAGATCATGCACTCATTCTCGCAGAATGACTCGAACTACTGGATATCGACGGGTGCGCGGTAAAGACGTCCTGATCAGCAAAGATGCTCGGGATGGTTCTCATCTATACAGACGGTGCGTGCTCGGGAAATCCCGGTCCAGGCGGATGGGCGTGGGCCGTGGCGCCGAGTGGTGAACCGCAGGCCAACGGCGGGGAAGCCCATACCACCAATCAACGGATGGAGCTCACCGCGGTGATCGAGGCGATCAAGTCGGTATCGGCCGACGAGCCCGTCGAGATTCGCTCGGACAGTACCTACGTGGTCAATTGCTTTCGGGACGAGTGGTGGAAAGGCTGGCTTGCCCGAGGGTGGCGAAATTCACAGAAGCAACCCGTCGCCAATCGGGATTTGTGGGAGCCGCTCATCAACATGGTCAACGAACGTGGCAATGTGACTTTCTCGTGGGTCAAGGCGCACAACGGCGATCCGCTGAACGAGCTCGTCGATCGACTTGCGGTAGCGGCCTCTCTCGGCTTCACACGCTGATTCGCCACCGTTCGTTCGGCTTGGCTGATTCAGCAGGCGTTGCGTAGTGTTTCCGCATGGATCTCAACGGAGCAAGTGCAATCGTCACCGGTGGAGCGTCGGGAATTGGAGCAGCGTGTGTGCGCCTGCTCGCCCAGCGCGGAGCGAAAGTAGTCGTCGCCGACATTCAAGATGAGAAGGGCAAGGCGCTGGCCGACGAGGTTGGTGGCGCCTATTGCAAGGTGGACGTCACCAACACGCAGGACATCATCAACGCCACCGAGATGGCCAAGTCGATGGGGCCGATTCGCGCACTCGTCAACTCCGCCGGCATCGGCTGGGCGCAGCGCACGGTGGGCAAGGACGGCTCATACGAGTCGGCAGCAAACCTTGATGCATTCAAGAAGGTGGTGGCAATCAACTTGATCGGAACGTTCGACTGCATCCGCATTGTCGGCACTTCGATGAGCACCAATGAGCCCCTCGCCAATGGTGAGCGTGGCGCAATTTGCAACCTTGCTTCAGTGGCGGCCTTCGACGGCCAAATTGGTCAGGCTTCCTACTCCGCGTCGAAGGGTGGCGTCGTTGGCATGACTTTGCCGATCGCACGTGATCTTGCGGCGATCGGAGTGCGCGTGAACACGGTTGCTCCAGGATTGATCGACACGCCGATTTACGGCAGTGGCGATGCCAGTGAGCAGTTCAAGGCGAACCTGCAAAAGGGTGTGTTGTTCCCGCAGCGACTCGGCTTCCCCGAGGAGTTGGCGAGCATGGTGGTCGAGACGATCACCAACAGCTACGTGAATGCCGAGACCATCCGCGTGGACGGCGGCATTCGCATGCAGCCCAAGTGACCTTCGTTCTCCACCAGGATCCGTTCACACCTTTCGATCAATCTCCGTCGCGCGATCTCACCGGCTTTTCGCCGATGGGGTTCTACGACGAGATGATTCCCGCTGCGCCAAGCGATGAGTTTCGACATCGCGTCGGCACCAAGCCACTCGATGTTTCGCGTTGGCTTCCCGACGACAAGGAGTCTGCTCCCACCATTGCGATGAAGCGCGAGTTGCTCGTGAGTCGCCGTGAGGAAGTGGTGGCGATTCACGAGGGAGGCGAGGGAGCAGCAACCGAGGCGGCGCGTCTGGTGGGTGACTTCAAGGGCGTCACGATCGAAGCCGAGGGGCTGGATGCGCTCATCGATGCAGCTCTGCTCGTTCCCGATGATCTCACGGTGCTTGCACCGCGCGTTGCCGCAAATGGCGAAGAACAACTCCTCTTCGTGGCTGGCGTCGTGTGCTCACCGAGTCGGTGGCGACTCAACACGAAGATGGGCAAGGACATGTTGGCGACTCACCAGCCCGTCGCGCGTTACGGCGAACACATCGGCGCGCCCGTCGACACACTTTTGCGTCGCTTGACGGTTGATCGCCCGCTGTGGCGATCCAACTGGACGCTCGAGGATCATCCGGCGTTGTTCCAGCCGGAGCCGCCCGAGAAGCCTCTCGGTGTTGCAGCCGATCAATTGTGGATTCGCATGGAGCGCGAGACCTTGCGCAGATTGCCGAACACGGGTGGCGTGTTGTTCACGATTCGCGGGTTTCAGCAATCACTTCCGGACTACGTGGGCGGCTCTCCTGAACGCGCGCGAACCCTGTATGCATTGATCGAACGCCTGCCCGAAGACGTAGCGCGGTACAAGTCGATCTTCGCCTATCGCGAAGCGGTGCTTGGTTGGTTGCGCGAGCGCTCCTGAACGCTCAGGTCGTGTAGTCGGCGTTGATTCGCACGTAGCCATCGGAGAGATCACAGCCCCAGACGGTGGCGCTCGTCGTGCCGGTGCCCAGGCTGACGTGAATGCGGACGTCTTCGCCCTTCATGTAATCGCTGAGGGCACGTAGATCGCTGTCGCCGAGCGGGGTGGGGAACACCTCCTGGGTGCCGAAGCGGATGATCACTCGATCCTCCGACACGTCAGTGAATTCGTGGCACTTGCCGATGGCCATTGCGACTCGCCCCCAATTCGGATCGGCACCGTGGATGGCGGTCTTGACGAGGGGCGAGTTGACGATCGACTTCGCAATTGTCTTGGCCTGGTGCTCATCGCGCGCCTGATCCACGCACACTTCGATCAACTTCTCGGCTCCTTCACCGTCGCGCGCCACCTGTTTGGTGAGCGACAGCGCCACCTCATACATCGCCGACTCGAGGGCCTCGAGATCTACAGGACCTGCAGCACCGCTGGCCATGACGATGGCGGTGTCACTGGTTGAGGTGTCGGTGTCGATGGAGACGCAATTGAACGTCTTGTCGATCACACGACGAAACATGCGGTCGAGATCCGCGCCATCAACTGCGGCATCGGTGAACATCAAGGTGATGAGCGTGGCCATGTTTGGCTCGATCATGCCGACGCCTTTTGCCACTCCGACCACACGTGCCGAGCCAGCGTTCGCCTCGGCAACCTTGGGCACGGTGTCGGTAGTCATGATCCCGCGGGCAACAGCGAGTGCATCTACGTCGTGCGGGTTGTTGGGAAGGTTCATCAAACCCGCGCGCACCCGATCCATCGGGTAGCGCCGACCGATCACGCCCGTGGAAGCAATCAGCACGTCCTCTGTGGCACAACCGAGTGCATTGGCCACGCCCTCGACCACTTCCATCGCGTCGTCCATGCCAACGCTGCCGTTAGCAACGTTGGCGTTTTTCGAGATGACGACGACGGCGTGTGCGCGCAGGTTGGCGACATGTCGACGACTGACGACCACACTCGGTCCAGCAAAACGACTCTGGGTGAACACGCCGGCTGCGGCACACTGGCCTTCGGCTCGAACCAAGGTGAAGTCGGCGGATGAATCCTTGATGCCAATGTTCGTGACGTGACTGTGGAAGCCGAGAGGCAGGCTGATGGTCACGACTTGGCGAAGTGTCGCTCGATGTTGTCGAGGGTGGTAAGAATTGCCTGCTCATTGCGTTCGATGGCATTCATCACCTTGAGCATGGGGCGAGCTCTGTTCGTGGAATAGTCGAACTCCTCACGAAGTCGAGTGCCGTTGCCCTCGGGCGTGAGCACGTAGCGCCAAACGTGACCGCCGACATGGCGCCAACCGATACGACGGCCTTCCTCGAACTCGACCACCGTGTTGGTCATGCGATAGGGAAGAACGATTCGCATATTCATGCCGAACTTCGCACCGAGCGTGAGTCGTGCGGGGTACATGCCGTGTGGATCCCGCACCGTTCCCGAACCGTCGAAGACCTTGTGCATTCGCGGATCGGCAAGTAGATCGAACACTTGTCGTGGTGCTGCGGCGATGACTCGCTCAGCGAAGACGACCTCAGCACTTGAATCGTGTGGCATGGCTCAAATCTACGGGGTGTGACTGGCCAAGGAAGCGCGCACTTCCTCTGCTGTTCGTCGACCTGAATACATGGCTCCTTGGATCGAACCGGTGTCGCGATGGTCGCCACATACGAAACGACCGTCCCCGAGTGCAACGGATTGCTTCGGTGAAAACGGTGGCGCTTGCACCGGTCCGCCGTGGTGGATGCGGTACGTCTCGAGGTGTTGCCAAGCGTCCACCTGGTTACCCCACCAAGTTCGCAATTGTTGACGAGCCATCGCCTCGAGGTCGCCATCGACGACTCCTGGAAGCGCGGCGACGATGAGGTGCTGGTCTCTCGGAGCGTATGTGGGGGCGATGTTGCTCATCACGGCGACGTTCAGCACGGGTCCTTTGCCCGTGCCATCCAAGATCACCATCTTCTTCTTCGTTGGAGCCTCAGGTGCGGAGAAGTACACGCACCCCACCTGCCGAGAGTGCACCTCCGGAATGCCGAGCAGTCGTGATGCAGTGGGTCCATCGGTGGCGACTACGACGTTGCGGGCGCGAAGCGATTCACCGGATGCGAGCCGCACGGTGGTGCCATCGAGCCGTTCGACAGGGGAGTGAAGACGAATGCAATCGTTGTTCAGCTTCGCGGCGAGTGCGTGAGGGAGTGCCTGCATGCCGGTTCGCGGCACGGCACTGTGACCGTCGCTCAGCATGCGGAAGATGATGTCGAACATGCGGCGCGACGTGGCCAGCGCCGGATCCAATTGAATTCCGCCAAACAGCGGTCGCAAGAAGCGATCGATCATCGTGTTGGAGAAACCAAATGCGCGAAGCGCCGTTGCGGTCGAGATGTCTTGGCCGCGAAGCAGCCTGTTGGGTTCCACGCGATGGGCGCGGTGACGCAACCACGCGATGCGCCACTTGTCCATCGGCGAACCGATTGGTGCAAGCACGGTGGCGGGGAGTGTTGTCGGTGCCCTGAACGGATCACCGACAACATGCCCCTTGCCGTTCAGCCAGACGAGAGCACCGTTGTCGAATCGCCGCAGATCCAATTCGGCAAGGTCGAGGTATCTCGACAACTCGGGATATGCGGTGAGAATGACTTGAAAGCCGCGGTCGAGGAGAAAGCCGTCCCGTTGATCGGTGCGAACACGCCCGCCAACTTGATTGCCAGCCTCGACGATCAGTGACGAAACGCCGTGTCGCTGCAATTCGAGCGCACAGGAGAGGCCGGCCAATCCGGCACCGACGATGACGACATCCCGGTCAATCGTCATGGTGGCTCGCTATTTGTTGAGCAGTGCCCGCAGCGCCGACTCGAGATTGCGGTGGGCGAAGCGGTAGCCGCTTGCTTCGAGGCGACCTGGCAGCACCCGTTGTCCGGTGAACAGCAGCGCGTCGGCAAGTTCGCCGCCGAGCAAAATGCGTGGGCCAAATGCGGGCACGGGGAAGAGCGCAGGACGCTTCAGCACTTTGGCGAGCACCTTGGTGAACTCTGCATTCGTCACCGGCTCCGGTGCGGTGAGATTTACCGGACCTTCGACGTTGGCGGTGAGCAGGTATTCGATCGCGTTCAACTCGTCGGTGATCGAGATCCAGCTCTGCCACTGCTTGCCGTTGCCGAATCGCCCACCGGCACCCAAGCGGAACAATGGCAACAACTTCTTCAAGGCGCCGCCTCGTGGACTGAGCACGATTCCCGTGCGCAAGAACACCGTCCGCACGCCAGCTTGTTTGGCGGGTGCAGCGGCAGCCTCCCAATCACGACACACGTCGGCGAGGAAACCAGAGCCGAGGCTTCCCTCTTCAGTGAGTTGCTCGTCTCCACGTGCGCCGTAGAAACCGATGGCCGAACCCGAGAGGAACACCTTCGGCTTGGTGGTCGCAGCGGCGATGGTGCGAGCGAGAAGAGCCGTGCTGAGTGTGCGGCTCTCGAGCACCTCACGCTTGTATGCGGCAGTCCAACGCTTGTCGCCGATGCCTGCGCCCGCGAGGTGAATGACCGCGTCGGCGCCGTCGATCACCGTGGCATCGATTTGACCCGTGCGAGGATCCCACTGGGACTCGCCAGTGCGTGCAGGTCGACGGACGAGTTTGGTCACCTGATGACCGTTCTTGACGAGCTGTTCAACGAGAGGCGTGCCGATCAAACCGCTGGCACCAGAGATGACGATCTTCATACGGTCAGGCTACGACTCTGTCCTGAGACGGTCGCTGTCGAGCGTCGGGGAATGACGTATCTCAGGGAATAACTACTGGCACGGAGGTGACCACCGTGTTTGGTCGGTACAACAAGCGGGCCTTCAGTTGCAGTGCCGACTGGTTGTGCAGCCACTGCGTGCTCAGGCTGGTGACGAACTCAGGGATCACCACGGTGATCAAGTCGTCCGCTGATTCACCTTCGAGCTCGTCGATGCGCGAGAGGATCGGCTCCGCGAGGTCGCGGTACTCGGAGTACACGGTTTCGAGCTCAACATTGAGCCCGTACTTCAACCACTCATCAGCGAGTCGCTGGCGATCCTCCTCGGAGTGCACCACCGACATCGCGATGAGGCGGTCGGGGCGCAGACTCTCGGCGTATTGGACCGCCTGCAGCACACCGCGGTTGACCGAGCCGACGAGCACGATCACGAAATGTGTGTGGAACGGGGCGACGTAGCCCTCGGATGCCTGGAGGTACGAGCGCACGCGCGAGTAGTGCCGGTGCACCAGCTTGAAACCAATCATCAAAGTTGGGATGACAACTGCGGGGATCCAGGCTCCATCGAAGAACTTCACGGTCAGCACGATTCCTGCGACGAAGAACGTCGTCACCGCTCCAATTGCGTTGATGACGATGTGAATCCGCCAACGTTCCTCGCGATGGCGGAAATGGTGGATGCACATTCCCGTCTGGCTGAGAGTGAAACCGGTGAACACGCCGATCGCATAGAGCGGGATGAGTGCGTTGACGAGTCCGCCGAAGGCGACCAACAGACCGATCGCACCAAGGCTGAGGAAGATCACACCGTTCGAGAACACCAATCGGTCGCCCCGATTCATCAATTGGCGCGGTAGGTAGCTGTCTCGAGCAATCACGGAGCACAGTCGTGGAAAGTCGGCGTAGGCAGTGTTGGCCGCGAGGATGAGGATTCCGAAAGTGGCGAACTGGGTGATGAAGAAGAAGATGTTGCGTCCGCCGTAGACCTGCTCCGCCAACTGTGCAAGCACCGTATTCTTGATCAGGCCTTCATGGTCCTTCACCGGCTCGAGATGCTGGGCCAGAACACTGAGTCCGAAGAATGAAGTACCGAGGATCACTGCCATCATGATCAGCGTCGCGGCGGCGTTCTTCGATTCTGGTTTCTTGAACGCGGGTACGCCATTGGAGATCGCCTCTACACCGGTCAGGGCGACTGCTCCCGATGAGAACGCCTTCAAGAAGTAGAAGAGCGAGACGGCTCCCTGCATTTCGAGGAGTTCCTTTGCTTCACCAGTGTGTTCGATCGGCGGGAGATCCTGGAAGTACACGCGGTAGAGCCCGACGCCTATGAGCATGATGAGCGAAATGACATAGAGATAGGTAGGAGGGGCGAACAGCGCCCCCGACTCTTTGAGGCCGCGGAGGTTCGCCACCATCATCAGAATCACGAAGCCGACGCACAGTTGCACGCGGTATGGCGCGAGACCATTAAACGCGGAGATGATTGCTGCCACGCCACCCGCAACTGACACGCACACGGTGAGCGTGTAGTCCACGAGAAGTGATCCTCCGGCAACCAGTGAGGGGTACTCGCCGAGGTTCTCCTTGGAGACGGCATACGAGCCGCCACCGTTGGGGTAGGCAAAGATCGTCTGTCGATAGC
>JAFMFC010000053.1 GCA_017856375.1 Ilumatobacteraceae bacterium
TGGACGAGTCGAAGGCGCTGTACGAGTGGAACTACAAGAAGCAGTTGCTGCGCATTCAAGCCGATAAGTCGAGCGATTCTTGGACCGAGGTGCACGACGACATTTTCAGTGAAGAGTTCCTGCTCACCCGTCCTCTTCTCGAGGCAATTAGCAGCGCCGACCCCGTGGTGTTGCTGATCGATGAAGTGGACCGTGTCGAGATCGAGACCGAGGCACTTCTTCTCGAAATTCTTTCCGAATATCAGGTGTCGATTCCGGAATTAGGCACCATCACTGCCAAGCAGATCCCGATGGTATTTCTCACCTCCAACAACACTCGCGAACTGTCGGAGGCTCTCAAGCGCCGCTGCCTCTATTTGCACGTCGACTACCCAGACATGGATCGCGAAAAAGAGATCGTGTTGACGAAGGTTCCCGACATCTCCTCCAACCTGGCGGATCAGGTGGCCCGAATCGTGCGCTCGATACGCCAGCTTGATTTGAAGAAGGCTCCATCGGTGAGCGAGACATTGGACTGGGCTCGAACACTGATGTTGCTTGGTATCGAGAACATCGATGCGCAGGAAGCAAAGGAAACCTTGCACATCCTGCTCAAGTACCAGACCGACATCGCCAAGGCGGCGAAGGAACTGAGTGTCGACTAAGTCGAGCCTCTCATGAAGATGCTCGACCTGATGTCCGGCTTCATTGTCGAGCTGCGCAACGCCGGCTTGCCGGTCAGTTTGACGGAGAACCTCGATGCGATGGAGGCCGTGAAGGCGATCCCACTCGAGGATCGTGAAGCGTTCAAGTACGCCCTTGGTGCGACGTTGGTGAAGAGCAACGCCCACTGGCGGGCATTCGAGACCATCTTCGAGGTGTACTTCTCGCTACGCGGACCGGAATATCAAATCGTCGGCGACGGCGAAGCTGACGAGCCTGAGTTGTGGCGTGATCAACAGGACATGCAGCGCCAGGGCGAAGGACGTGGGCAGAGCGGCGGATCGATGGATGCGCTCACCCCAGAAGAAATCGCCCAGATGCTGATGAATGCGCTGATGAGCGGAGACCAGGCGATGATGCGTGCCCTTGCGCGACAGTCGGTGCAACGTTTCGCCGGGATGGAGCCGGGTCGTCCAGTGGGCGGCACGTACTACCTGTATCGAACGCTGCGCAATCTCGACCTCGACAACATGCTCGACAAGTTGATGCAGGCCTCCAAGGATCAAGCAGAGGAGCAGATCACTCCGCTCGAAGAGCGCCTCGAGCGTGACGAGTACCAAGATCGAATCGATCGGTTCAAACAGGAAGTCGAAGCGGAAATACGTCGTCGGCTCGTGGCGGACCGCGGAGCAGAGGCGATGGCCAAGACGCTGCGTAAACCATTACCCGAAGATGTCGACTTCATGCACGCAAGCCGCGATGAGATGCAGTCGTTGAAAAAAGCGCTTGCTCCGCTCACGCGAAAGTTGGCCGCCCGTTTGGCACGCAAGCGCAAGCACGGTCGACGCGGACCGCTCGACTTTCGGAACACTGTTCGTCATTCGCTCAGCTACGGCGGTGTGCCGGCGGATCCGAAGTTCAAGTACCCGCGTCCGGCAAAACCTGAGTTGATGGTGATCGCCGACATTTCAGGGAGCGTTGCCGCGTTCGCGCGGTTCACTCTGATGCTGGTGTATGCGATCCAGGGTCAGTTCTCCAAGGTTCGTTCTTTCGTCTTCATCGACGGCATTGATGAGGTAACTGAGTATTTCAAGGCGACCGAAGACATCGGTGAGGCGATTCATCGGGTGAACACGGAGGCGGACGTGGTGTGGGTGGATGGCCATAGTGACTACGGGCATGCATTCGAGGTGTTCTGGGATCGTTACGGCAAGGACATCAACGCGAAGACAACAATTCTCTTGCTCGGCGACGCACGCAACAATTATCACGCAACGCAATCTTGGGTCGTAAAAGAAATGCAGAAGCGTGGTCGACACGTGTATTGGCTGAACCCCGAGCCGAAGAGTTATTGGAACACGGGTGATTCGGTAGTGGGCGAGTATGGCGGGTTCACCGATGGTGTGTACGAATGTCGGAACTTGCGCCAACTGGAGTCATTCGTCGAAAAGTTGGCATGACCTTTGCTGGTGACGGGCCCCGACCACGGGTGATCGTCATCGGCGCGGGCGTCGGCGGATCAGTCGTCGCATCTCGTCTTGCGAAGCATTGTGATGTGGTGGTGTTGGAGCGCGGTGCCAGCTCCCGCGTGATCCACGATCCGACCTTGGCGATGCAACGCTCTGGATTCGAAGGGTCGCCATACCCGCAGGGCACGGGACCCGGCGGTGGCTCGCGAGTGAACGGCATGGTCTTCGCGCACGCTCCCGACAGCTACTGGAATTCCCTCGTGCACATGGGCCTCGAAGTGTTCGCCGACGCTCATGGCGAGCAAATTTCGTTCATCGGAGAGGAGAGCCCGTGTGACGGCCTTGTCGATAGGGCGTTACGTTTGGCTCACCCCGAAGTGCGACCAACAATGCTCGCTACGCGCAACGGAGTGCGCCTCACCGCGTGGGATCGTCTGGTGACACACGGAGTCACGTTGCACACCGGAGTGACGGTCTCTCATCTGAATTTCAATGGAGAACGCGTGATGGGGGTGGTCACCAGCAAGGGTGAGGAGTTGACTGCCGATCACGTCATTTTGTGTGCAGGCGCGATCTCCTCGTCAGTGCTTGCCGCTCGAAGCGGGGTTATCGGCGACGAAATTCGGCTGCTCGATCATCCGGCGCTCTTCGTTCCCCTCATCCGGGATAGGCGCGATTCGTCGGATGCAATTGAAAGGGATCCAATCTGTACGACTTATGCCGGTGCAGTTCACGACAAGGATGGCGTATCGATCATGTCGATAAACGGAGGAGTCAAAGGCTCGGGTGGACTACTCGTTGCATTGATGACTCCGCGATCGTCAGGAAAAGTGTTTGTCAGTCGAGACTCGGTTTTGATCGACCGCGGTTTCTTTTCCGACGCGCGTGATCTTGAGGCGCTGAGGACAGGAGTTCGTCGAGCTCATTGGTTGCTCAGCCAACCTTCATTCAGTCAGTTCACGTCACCGATGAGTTCGATGTTGAACGGTGAAGAGTGGCAAGAGCAGGTGGGGGATGGTGTCTGGCACGCATGTGGAACTCTCCCCATGGGGCTTCAAGAGGACTTTCCACTCGATGAGTCGGGGAAGCTACGGGGGACGACGAACGCGTGGTGTATGGACGCGAGTGTCTTTCCCGTTATCCCGCCTGCGCCGCCACAAGCATCAGTGTTGGTCGCTGCCGGCTTGTTGGCGAATCGATTTCTCAGTCTCGTGACCAGTTGAGGCTGCGATCCACGCCGCGTTTCCACTCGCCATAGAGAACGTCTTCGAATCCATTTGGAGACGGAGTGAACTCGCGATCGAGTCGCCATGAGGAGGCAATGTGTTCGAGATCGCTCCACAGCCCTTCGGCAAGTCCCGCGAGAAGTGCTGCGCCGAGAGCGGTAGTTTCCAACTCGCTCGGCCGAACGACTGTGCAACCCAAGTGATCTGCCTGCAGCTGGAGCAACATGTCCATCACGGCGGCGCCACCGTCGACCCTGAGGGTTGCCAGGTTGACACCGGATGTGGCGGTCATGGCTTCAGCGACATCACGCACCTGATACACGATCGACTCCACTACTGCCCGAGCGATGTGGGCTCGCGTTGTTCCACGTGTGATGCCGAAAATCGAACCCCGAGCGCGAGGATCCCACCAGGGGCTACCGAGTCCCGTGAATGCCGGCACCACGACCACGCCACCCGAGTCGGCGACGCTTGCAGCGAGGGGACCGATGTCTGATGCACGATCGATGATCCTCAGCCCGTCACGTAGCCATTGAATGGCAGCACCCGTGACGAAGATTGCGCCTTCCAACGCATAGGTGAGCGAGCCAGTACCAAGATCCCACGCCACGGTGGTGAGCATTCCAGGCGCCGGTGGCGGGCAGGTGTCACCGATGTTCATGAGGAGGAAGCTGCCGGTGCCATAGGTGTTCTTGGCGCTACCCGAGACGAAACAACATTGCCCAAACAGCGCGGCCTGCTGATCACCGGCAATGCCAGAGATGGGGATTCCAGCGGGCAGATCGCCCTGTACAGCGGTCTCGGCGCAGCGACCACTCGACGGCACCACACGTGGCAAATGGTCCACCGAGATGCCGAACATCTCGCACATCTCGTCGCTCCATTTGTTGTTCCTGATATCGAAAAGCATTGTGCGTGAAGCATTGGTGGAGTCGGTGACGAACGAACGGCCACCGGAAAGTCGCCAAATCAGCCACGAATCGATCGTGCCGAACGCCGTCGAGGGAGTCACCTTGATGTTGCCGTGGCGAATGAGCCACTCGATCTTGCTCGCAGAGAAGTACGGATCAAGAACGAGACCAGTGACGTTTCTCACCGCATCCAGATGGGGTGTCAATTCCGTGCAGCGATCAGCGGTGCGGCGATCCTGCCAGACGATCGCGCGTGCGAGTGGTTTGTCTGTGGCACGATCCCACGCCACCACGGTCTCCCGTTGGTTGGTGATGCCGATAGCCGCAATGGCGAGCCCGCGAGACCGAAGCTCTCGAACCACCTCGGTGAGGGTGGCAACTACCGCGTTCCAAATTTCCTCAGGGTCGTGCTCGACCCAGCCTGGTTTCGGAAAGTGTTGGGTGAACTCTTGATATGAAGAAAAGGGCGACGTGGTGTCGCCGAGGAAAGCCCGTGCCCGAACGCCGGTGGTGCCGGCGTCGATGGCGACGACCGCTTCTTTGCCCAAAGTGATTGGGCTCATGTTTGGTCGGTGATGTTTTCGAGCAGAGCCGGATCGATCTCGCGCGGCCGATCATCATCGGGGATCCCGCAAGCAGACAGCGTGCTTACCAGTAATCCGACCCCGATGCTCAAACCGAGTTTGATCGGTCGTGAAACATGGTTTCGGGTGAACTGAGCTCGCAACTGGTTCATGGGCGAATCTCAGCGTAAGTGGCAAGTGGAAGTTCAACGAAGAACCGGGCTCCTCTGATGCCATCGGTTCGATTGGCGGCCCAGATTCGACCTCCGTGCATCGATACATGTTCGAGTGCGAGCGCAAGACCGAGGCCCGCGCCCTCTTGGCCCGATCGACGTCCCGCGGTGCCGCCTCTACTGAATCGCTCAAAGATCTTTGCTTCTTCGCCTTCAATCAATCCAAAACCGTCATCTTCGACGATGATCCACACGTGTGAAGGTGGTGTGCCGCGAGGAGGCGCCTGCAGCAGCACTTTCGGTGTTCCACCACTGTGAATGCGAGCATTGTCGATGAGGTTGGCAATCACGCGAGCCAAGCGTCGACGGTCACCACGAATCATGGTGCCGGCGAGCTCGGGAGCGGAGATCACTTCGGTTTTCGGCAATGAGCTCACCGATACTGCCTGCTTGACGAACTCGAGTAGGTCGAGTGGTTCGAGCACGAGTCGCACTGCGCCAGCATCGAATCGGGAAATCTCGAGGAGGTCCTCCACGAGTCGCTGGAAACGGGAAACGTCACTCGTGAGGAGATCGAGTGCTGCGCGCGACCGCTCCGAAAGCTCTTCCCGGCGCGACTGCATGACTTCCACTGAGGCCGCCAAGGTCATGAGCGGGGAGCGCAATTCGTGGCTCACGTCCGAGGCGAAGCGGGCGTCGCTTTCAACCCGTGTTTGCAACGTCTCCACCATGTCGTTGAAGGCCATGGTGAGTGCTTGCAGATCGGGGTCGTCTGTGCTCTCGAGTCGGGTGTCGAGACGTCCATCGGCGATCGCACGCGCCGCCTGCGCAGCGTTTGCCAGCGGCCTCACGGCGCGACGTGAGGCAAAGAGTCCCAGTGCGAAACCCACCAGTCCGGTGATCGCGGTGCTGACGAGCAGCGCCAAGCGAAGGCTCTGCAGTGCGTCACGGACGTCACGCAAGGTGTCGAGTTCGAAGTATGCGGCTTTGACATTGTCGATCGGAATGCCAACGAGAAGCGCCTGTCCGTCGCGGTAGGGGACGATCATCGTCGCAGCGACTCGATCGTCGACGACAAGGGTGCGCAAGGTTTCGGGCACCATCTCTTCGGTGAACTGAGAGCTCGAGTTCGTCCATGAATCTCCTGCCCACAGGAGTCTTCGTGCGGTTCCCACCTGATCAATGGCAGTCGCGTAGCCGTCGGGGTCGATCGTCAGGTCGAGCTGAACACGGCGTGCATTGGCGATTGCCTGGTTGACTCCGGTGGTCTCACGTTGCTGCAGCAGATTGGACTGGGTGAGGCCGTAGGTGGTGAAGGCAAGCACGCCGGCCAAGATCAACGAGCCGAGGAAGAACATGAACAAGATTCGATTGCGCAAGCCGATGCGCCGCGGTCTGATTCGTCGATAGGTGTTGCGGATGATGCGACGCCAACGAGTGAGGCGATAGCGGGTGGGGCGGATCTCCGGATCGAGGCTGGTCACGACTCGAGGCGATAACCGAGCCCACGTACCGTCACCACGTGACGAGGGTTGGCGGGATCAGACTCCACCTTCATTCGTAGACGCCTGATGTGCACGTCGACGAGTCTTCCGTCACCGAAGTAGTCGTAGCCCCACACTTTGTCGAGCAGTAGTTCTCGGCTGAACACCCCGCCCGGATCCGCAGCAAGTTCGCACAGCAGTCTGAACTCGGTCTTGGTGAGAATCACTTCCTTGCCCGCGATTAGCACCTTGCCTTCGTCGGGAATGACCTCAAGATCTCCGAAGACTAATCGCGAGTGGCCATGCGCGGAGGGCTTGGCCCGTCGCAGCAGAGCACGGATGCGCGCCGAGAGTTCTTTCGGCGCGAATGGTTTGGTGAGATAGTCGTCTGCGCCTGCTTCCAAGCCGGCCACCACATCGTGAGTGTCGGAACGCGCGGTGACCATCACCACGGGGACGTCGCTCGACTTGCGCAGTGCACGGCAGAGTTCGAACCCATCGATGCCGGGCAACATGATGTCGATCAACACGACATCGGCGGGTTTGCGCAGAAATGCTGCAATGGCGTCTTCGCCACTGGAGGCTTCCTCTACCTCCCACCCCTCTTCTTCAAGGGCCAACTTGACGGATTGCCGAATTCTCTCGTCGTCCTCAACGGTGAGCACCCGAACCGTCATGGCTCAATCATTGCTGATCGGCAACGGTGGATTCGACGATCAGTCGACCGAGGGCCTCAAAAATCGCCGGACTAGCGGTCATGGTCTCGACCGGGCGGATGGGTCCGCCACGGAAATCTCCCGTGAGGCAACCAGCTTCCCGAGCAATCAGGTCGCCTGCAGCGATGTCCCACTCGTGCAGGTTCTCCTCGAAGTAGCCGTCCAGTCGTCCGCAGGCCACGTAACACATGTCCACCGCAGCTGCGCCAAAGCGTCGAATGTCGCGGATGTGACCGATCATGTTGGCCACGCGGCGCGCCTGGACCGGCCGTGACTCCGGTGCGTAACTGAACCCTGTGGCGATCAGCGCGGTATCGAGGCGAGCATCGAGATTGCACCCGATCGGTGAGTCGTTGAGACGTGCGCCGCCGCCACGTGTTGCCGCGAACATCTCTCCCGCAGCGGCGATGTACACGGCTCCCGCAATCGCCTCTCCGTTTTCGCGCGCCCCGATGGAGACTGCCCACATCGGAATGTCGTACAAGAAATTGCTCGTTCCGTCGATGGGGTCGATGAACCAGGTGATGTCGTTCGAGCCGACATGGGAGGCACCCTCCTCGCCGACGATTGAGTCGAGTGGTCGGAGCGTTCGCAGGCCCGCGAAGATCAGTGACTCAGAAGCCTTGTCGTATTCGGTGACCATGTCGGTGCGCGAAGTCTTTGTCGAAACCTCGTTCAAGCCACGTTTGCGGCCAGCCAGGGCCATGTCGCCGGCTTCGCGTGCGAGTCGCGTCGCTATATCAACCAGTTCGTCTCCCAGCCCGCCGCGCGTACTGGTCATCTACTTATCAGCGTCCTGAATTTCGCGCCACTCGCCGAGAGCGCGAAGCACGAGGACTGCTACGACACCCATGCCGAACGCGGTAAGCGTCGCTCCAA
The DNA here is from genome assembly GCA_017856375.1 of Ilumatobacteraceae bacterium. Lineage (GTDB taxonomy): Bacteria > Actinomycetota > Acidimicrobiia > Acidimicrobiales > Ilumatobacteraceae > UBA3006. The sequence continues at coordinate 8,064 of JAFMFC010000053.1, forward strand.
AGAACAGACCGATTCCGTTGGGAACCGCACAGTTTCCCGAACACTGAATATCGACGAGCGCGTAACCAATCAGACCCCCGGCGACACCGGCCACGAGGACGGCCACAAAAGCGACAGCACGGGCGAGTGGTGAGGGGAGAGCGGACAGGGGGCGGGACACGGCCTAGAGCGTAGTTTCGGGTAGCGAAGAGCGCTTAGGTTGGCGGGCGAATGGAACCTTCGACTCTCCGCGCGATTCTCCATGTTGACATGGACATGTTCTTCGTCGCTGTCGAGTTGTTGCAGCGTCCCGAGCTGCGCGGTCGACCCGTGGTGGTGGGTGGAGATTCCGACCGCGGTGTAGTTGCTGCCGCGTCCTACGAAGCGCGTCGATTCGGCGTGCATTCGGCGATGTCGTCAAGCCGCGCCAAACGTCTCTGTCCTCATGCCGTTTTCCTGCCGGGAAACATGGGGTTGTACGCGGATTATTCAAGTCGGGTGTTTGCGGTCTTCGAAGACTTCACCCCACTCGTTGAAGGCTTGTCGTTGGACGAGGCATTTCTCGATGTCACGGGAGCCCGGGGAGTTCATGGCTCTCCCGTTGAGATCGGTCGAAAGATTCGTGCGCGTGTTCTTGCCGACGTCGGATTGCAATGCAGCGTGGGAGTGGCGACGAGCAAGTTCATTGCCAAGTTGGCCTCCGAGCGGGCCAAGCCGCGAGCGACTACCACTGGGGTGAGCGAAGGTGAGGGGGTGTACGTCGTCGAGTACGGCAGAGAAGTCGAATTTGTTCGCGCACTTCCCGTCGGCGCGCTGTGGGGAGTTGGTCCGGTCACATTGGAGAAGTTGACGCGGCTTGGAATCAACCTGGTGGAGGATCTGGCGCGGATGCCTCTCGAGGCGCTCTCGAGCGTGGTCGGGGAGTCGCACGCGCGACATCTCCACGATCTGGCTAATGCTCACGACGAGCGTGCTGTGATTCCCGACAGCGCGGCGAAGTCGGTCGGCAATGAGGAAACGTTTCTTGTCGACGTCGTCGACCGATCCGAGCTGCGGTCCCATTTGGTGCGTCTCACCGATTCGGTGTTGACGAGGTGCCGTCGAGACGGCCTTGCACCGCGCACCTTGACCCTGAAGATCAAGCACCCCGACTTCACCCTGATCACGCGATCCAAAACCCTCGAGTACGCGGTGACTACCGTGCCGGCTGCGGTCAAGGTGCTGGATGAATTGCTCACCAAGTTGTCCACGGACGGCGAAATCGATGCGGGAGTCCGACTCCTCGGCGTGAGCGCGCGCAACTTCGACCACGAGGCCGAGCAGCTGTCCCTGTTCGGCACGGGGCTCGAGGAGGCGTGGGCACCGACCACTCGGGCGATCGATGAGATTCGGGAACGCTTCGGGGCGTGGGCCATTCGTCCCGCAAGCGCGCTTGGCGACGACCCTTTGCCGGGCGAATCCGCGTGGGGGCCAAATCGACCTGAGCGCTCGGATTGAGAATTGCCCCGACCCGTGCGAAACTGATCACCTCATGCCACTTTCAGAGGACGAACAGCGGATTCTTCGCCAGATCCAGGAGCAGCTCGAGACCGACGAGCGCTTTGCCACGGCCGTGTCCTCATCTGGCCTGTACCGAACTGCAGTCCGTTCATTGCGCTGGGCCGCGCTCGGCGTGGTGGCGTCACTCGCGTTTACGATCTACGCGTTACAGATTCATTTCCTCGTTGCGTTCCTCGGCTTCCTCGGAATGCTCGCCTGTGTGCTCGTGATCGAACGCCAACTGCGAGCTATGAGCAAAGTCGGACTCAAGGATGTTTCCGCCACCATTCGTGGCGCACGGATGAATGCCCAGTCGATCCGCGACAGGTTTACGCGAGACGTCTGATCACGTGAATTCCCGTGTGAGCGGGTACCTCGCCGTCGACATCGGCGGAACGAAACTTGCCGCAGGAATTGTCGCTCCTGACGGCGAACTGTTGTCAAGTGCCCAGGTGCCAACGCCCAGAGTCGGTGTGTGGGACGCCTTGGCCGTTCTCGTGAACGAACAGATACAGGGATCAACCATCGAGGTTTCGGCATGCGGTGTGGGTTGTGGCGGCCCGATGGAACCTGATGGTGAATTGGTGTCGACGCTGCACATCGTTGAAT
>JAFMFC010000054.1 GCA_017856375.1 Ilumatobacteraceae bacterium
CGGCATGCAGTAGGTACAGCGGAAGTTGCAGCGGTCGGTCACCGAGATGCGCAGATCACGCACCGTGCGGCCGTACGGATCGATCAACTCCACGGGCCAAGCCTATGGTCGCCGCCCTCTGAGTAAGTAGTCGACCGCTCGTTAGTCGAGAAGGAATACCTCAACGTCAGCACCTGCGGGCAGACCATCTCCATCGGGCACGCGTGCCACGCCGTTGGCGAGTGCCGTGGCGGCGAGTTGATGACTCCCCTGTGGGCCGGAGTCGCGCACGTGCAGGCGACCATCGTCGCCGAAGTGTCCCACCACGCGCATGAAGTGTTCTTTTCCGTCGCGCTTGCGTTTCAGTGGCACATCGGCAATCGCACGAACGGTCATGCGCTCGGGCTGTGCGTGTCCCATCATCATGCGCAACGCAGGTCGCGCAAGCAGTTCGTAGCTAATCATGCTGGAAACTGGATTACCGGGCAGGCCAAACACGGGAACACCTCGACCGTCCTTCGCCCGCAACATCCCGAACGCGAACGGCTTGGCCGGTTTGATCGCCATCTGCATCCAGTGCATCTCGGCAATCTTCGAGAGCACGGCCTTCACCACGTCGTAGTCGCCCATGCTCACGCCGCCGCTCGTCACGAAGGCATCCACATCGCTCGCCACCTCGGTGAACACGCGTTCCAGTTCGCTCTCGTCATCCGAAACGATGCCGAGGTTCACCACGTCACAACCCGTCGCACGAATGATCGCATCCAACATCGTCAGATTGCTCTCGCGAATTTGCCCCGGCGCAAGTTCCGAACCATCGGTCACCAGTTCGTCGCCTGTAGATAGCAGCGCCACGCGCGCCCTGCGCACTACATGCACGCGTTGCGCATTGATGCTTGCCAGCACCCCGATCGAGGCTGCATTCAATACAGAACCGGCACGAAACACGGTGTCGCCATGCTTCACGTCACTGCCCGCTTCGCGAATCGCCGCGCCAGGCTGAGCAGTCGCCGTCAGTCGCACGCGGTCGTCGCCGAGCTTCTCGGAATCTTCCACCATCACGACCGCAGTGGCTCCGTGGGGAATCGGCGCACCCGTCATGATGCGCATTGCCTCGCCGGCACCGAGTGTCTTCGTCGACGCCCTGCCCGCTGCCACCGTGTCGATCACCTGCAACTCGGTCGGCGCCGTGGTCACGTCCTCTGCGCGCACGGCATAACCATCCACCGCCGAGTTGTCGAAGGGCGGCACGTCTTCTCCGGCCACCACGTCTTCAGCGAGCACCATGCCAGAGGCCTCGCGGTGATCCACCGCGACAATCTCCAGGCGACGCATCGCGTCCCACACCACTCGTTGCGCATCAGACAACGGAATCATCGCGCCCGACGGTACCTTCGTTGAGGCGCTTCTCGCGCACCGTGATGTCCAACTACACACCCCTCCCTGCCAGCGGAATCTCCGCCACCTGGCGCAACCGTGGCGACCACACCCTCACCACGGTGTCTCTGCGGTGGGAGAACGAAGGGTGGACGGGCGACGGGCGAATCGAGTCAAACAACGTGCAGTTCGTGTTGCGCATTTCGCCGATGTGGCAGGTGCAGCAATTCCTGTTGTTCCGCGATCTCGACGAGCCCGACTTGTGGTTGGCCACCGATCAGCGTGGACGTTGGGGTGAGGTGAACGGTGCACATCGAACTGATCTGGATGGCTGTGTGGATGTCGACCTTGCCGGCACGCCGTTCACGAATTCGATCCCTATTCGCCGACTGCCATTGCACCATGGTCACAGTGCCCAGCAGAACGTCATTCGCATCGATACCGACACGCTGTCGGTGGTGCCTGTCACCCAGACGTATTCGATGGTTGATTCCTCAACGTGGCTCTATCGCAGCATGTTGACCGGCGATGAAGTTGAAGCGACGGTCGATCAGTACGGCATCGTCATCGACGACTCGACGTTCGAGCGAATCGACTGAGCGTTACTCGACAATCGACTGGTAGACGAGACTTCGCAGGTATGGGCGAATCGGGTGCGTGGTAGAGGGAATCAACTGCGTGAAGAACATTGCTGAGATCTCCTCCACTGGATCCACCCAGAACGCGGTGCTCGCCATGCCGCCCCAGCCGTAGGTGCCGTTCGGACACGCCACGCGCGTCTTGGCTTGGTCGATCACTACCGAGAAACCGAGACCAAAACCGAGTCCTTCGTAGAACACTTCTTCGCCGAGCGTGCGTCCGAATGAGGTGATGTCGGTGTTGCCCGGCAGATGATTCATCGTCATCATGTCGATCGTCGTCGGCGAAACGATGCGCACGCCCTCTAGTTCGCCGCCGTTCTCCAGCATCTGCAGGAATCGCCAGTAGTCGTGTGCCGTGGAGAGCAGTCCGCCACCACCAGAAAGTGCGCGCGGCTTCTTGAACGCCGTCTTGGCCGCTGCTTCAATCAGCGACTTGCCGCCCGTCGCGGCGTCGTACTGATACAGCGCAGCCAATCGATCGGCCTTCGACTCATCCAGCCAGAACGAGGTGTCGTTCATCTTCAGTGGCTTGAGGATGCGCTTGTCAAAAAACTCCTCGAGCGGCATGCCCGATACCACCTCGACGAGGCGACCCACGATGTCGGTGGAAACGCTGTAATTCCATGAGCTTCCCGGCTCGAAGCACAGCGGCAGTTCGGCAAAGGAATTACACGCCTCTTCCAACGAGGCCCGATTGCCGATACCGAATTCAAAACCTGCTCGGCGGTAGATGTCATCCACAGCATCGAAGTAGTTGAAGCCGTAGGTCATGCCCGAAGTATGGGTAAGTAAGTGCCACACGCGCATGGGCTCGCGCGACGGCTCGGTGACCGGCTTCAACGACGAGCCACCCGCGAAGACGCGCATGTTGGCGAACGACGGAATGTAGGCAGAAACCGGATCAGTGATCTGCAGCAACCCCTCCTCCACCAACATCATCAGCGCAATCGAGGTAATTGGTTTAGTCATCGAATAGATGCGATAGATCGTGTCGGTGGTGGTGGGCTTGTTCGCCTCCACATCGCGGTGGCCATACGTGGAGAGATGTGCAATGCGGCCGTAACGCGCCACGGCGACGGTGTAACCGGGAAGCCTGCCGTCATCCACGTAACGACGGAAGTGCTCGTCGATGCGGTCCAGACGCTTGCCGTCGAGTCCCACTTCTTGCGGGTCGATACCGCGCGCGATTTCGGTCATGACTACCTCCGTAGAAATCCTACGACTGCGCTACTTGAGCAACGAAAGAAGCCACGCATCGAGCGCAGGAGCAACGTCTTCGCGTTGACGAGCGAACTCGATCACCGCTTTCAGCCAGCCAAGGGGTGTTCCCGTGTCGAAGCGGGCAATGTCGCTCACCACTCCAAGCACGTTGCGCTCGTTCGCGCCAAGCAGCAGAGCATCGGTGAGTTGGATCTCGCCGCTTGCCGCAGGCGCCAACCCGGCCAACAAATCAAACATCTCGGGCATCAACACGTACCGACCAATCAGAATCAAATCACTTGGTGACTCGTCAGGCTGGGGCTTCTCCACCACTCCGGTCACGGTTACTTCGCCGTTTGATGTTGGCGTGGCGGTCGTCGTCACCACGCCGTAGCTCGACACCTCGCTCATCGGCACTTGCTTCAAACCCACCACCGACTTCTTCTCGCGTTCGCACATCTCCACCATCTGTTGCAGCAACGCTGGGCCACCCATCAACTCGTCTGGCAGCAACAGGGTGAAAGGCTCTTTGCCCACCTGATCGCGCGCACACGACACCGCATGGCCGAGCCCGCGTGGCTCGTTCTGCATCGCGAACACCACTTCCACGTCCTTGCCGATGCGCTCGAGTCGATCAGCCAACTCGTTGCGCCCAGTGTCACGAACGCGCTTCACCACTTCCGGTGAGGGCTTTACGTACTGCTCAATCGCAGGCTTGTTCGGGCTTGTCACGATGACAATGCGCGTCGCTCCTGCACCAATTGCTTCGTCCATCACCAATTGAATTGCTGGAGTGTCGAAGATCGGCATCAACTCCTTCGGCACCGCTTTCGTCGCGGGGAGAAATCGCGTTCCCATCCCGGCGGCCGGAATCACGGCAGTGCGTATCGCCACGCATGCATCCTAGGATTGACCCCGCTATGCCCACGTATGTCTACAAATTCATCGACTCGGGAGAGACGATCGAGGTGCAGCAAGCCTTCACCGACGACCCGTTTACCGAGCTCGCCCACCCGAAGGACGGCGTGGTGCGCAAGGTGAAGAAGGTGTTCACACCCGTCGGCGTCACGTTCAGGGGCGGTGGCTTCTACAAGACCGATAGTCGGTCCGGCGGTTCCTCGAGCTCGAGCACATCGACAACGTCGACAACGTCGTCTTCAACTGATTCCAGTTCGGCCTCCACGCCCGCCGCAGCATCAACCTCTACCACCAGCACGTCCAGCACCAGCTCGTCAGACTGAACGCACACATGGGTGGCCTCACCCATGTTGGACAAACTGCCACCCTTCGTGCATGTGGCTGCACGGCTACTCGCTCGTACTCGTCGCCTAATCGCTCATGAGCTGGTCGTCATCCAGCGTGATTCACGACATCAAACCATCGCCATCAGCGCGCTCGCTGGCATCTGCGCACTCACCTTTGCACTCACTCTCCACGGCATGAACCGTGCAGAGGCTCGGCTTGGCGATCGCGTCACTGCGTACTTCGCCATGCGCGACTTCGCCCCGGGCGAAATGATCGATGCCGCGTCTGTGTATTCACGGCACGTGCCGCGCGTTGGGCTCTCGCCTTCTTCGCTCATCAATTCCCCGATTTCGCTCGCGGCCAGACAACACATTGCGAAGGGTGACGTATTCAACAGCACCAACGTCAACTTTGAGCCACTTACTCATGTGCCACCCGGTTGGCGTCTCGTCATGGTGCTGCCAGCTGTGGCAATGCCCAACCTTGCTCCCGGATCGAAAGTCGACATCGTGGTGAATGCCGAGGTGATCGTCGCTCGGGTGTTCGTCGCCGAAACCATCGACGACGGCACTCAGGTGTTGGTGGCGGTGCCGGCGGAGCACGCCGCACTGGTGGCCACGCTCGCCGTCACCGGCGAAGTCAGCCTGATCTCGAGTTAGCCGCGAAACCCGGCTGCCACGAGCCCGAGTACCGCGACACCCACGAGCACCCGGTACATCACGAACGGCCCGAACGACCTGAACCGCAGCAGGCGCATCATCCCCCAGATTGCGCACCAGCCGGAAATTGCAGCAGCGATGATGCCGACGATCATTGGCGCAAGCAGACCATCGGGAATGCCATCGCTCACGAGCGACGCAATCTGAAACACCACCGCACCGCCAATCACGGGAATGCTCATCAAGAAACTCACGCGCGCGGCAGCATCGCGATCGAATCCACGCATGCGCGCCATGGTGATCGTGATTCCCGAACGCGAGGTGCCGGGGTTGAGCGCGAGTATCTGGGCAAGGCCGATCAACATCGAGTCGGCAAGCGTGAACTCACCACTCGTTCGCGACCCACGCAAGCGATCCGCCCACCACAACACCAGGCCGAACCCAATCAGCGATACCGCGATCCACACTGGCTCGCCGAGCACGGCGATGTCGTCTTCGAAGATCACCCCGACAAGCCCGGCCGGCACCGCCGATGCCACGAACAGCCATGCCTGCAAACCCACTCGCTTGTCCGCACGCTTCGGCGACACCACGGCAAGCACGCCGTTGCGCACATAGGGAACCAATTCGCGCCGAAGGTACGCCACCACGCCGACGAGCGTGCCGAGATGCAGGGCTGTGTCGAATGCCAAGCCCACTTGTGGGTCAGCAAAGTCTTCCCAGCCAAACAACCACGGCACGAGTTCCAAGTGGCCGCTGGAGGAAATCGGGAGGAACTCGGTGAGCCCTTGGACGATCCCCAGAACGATCGCGTGCAGGATGTCCATTCCCCCACGATATGCGCACGCTTACCCAGCTTCGGGCACCTCAATTGCGGCCTTTCACCGGAGATCCCGAGTGTCAAGGGCCAATTGATGCGGGTGAGTAAGTGCCTAGTTACGCGCCACTCATGGTGACGTCGTGAATCACGAGCGACACACCAGCGGCCCGCATCGGCAACCAGTCGACGTCGTTGCCCACGCTCGCCACGTCTTGCAACATGCGCTGCAGCGTGCTGGCGATGGTGAACTCACGCACCGGTTCGGCAATGGCGCCATTGCGAATCAACATTCCCGATGCACCCGTGGAGAAGTCTCCGGAGATCGGGTTCACGCCCGAGTGCAGACCTGACACCATCTGCACGAGCACGCCGTCTTGCACACCGGCGATCATCTGCTGCTGGCTCTGTGTTCCCGGAACCAGGTGCATAGCCAGACAACCAGTTCCTGGCGTTCCCGCGAAACCTCCGCGTGTGGCGTTGCCCGTGCTACGCGTGTCCATGCGCCGGGCGCTGTACGACGAGTGCACGAACATCTTGAGCACACCGTTTTCAATCAATACGTTGCGTCGCGCCGCAAGGCCCTCGCCGTCGATGTCGGTGGAGGTGTACGCGAGCGGGTTCGTCGGGTCGTCCACGAGGGTGATCAACGGGTTGGCCACCGTCTCGCCCAAGCGCCCAGCAAACAAACTACGACCCTTGGCCACGTTCTCGCCGTTCAGCGTGCTCGAAAGCACCGAGAGGAACTGCGAGGTGACGAACGGATCGAGCACGACGGTGAGTCGTTTGCTGGGCGGCTTCACCGCACCGAGCAGTCGCGTGGCACGATCGGCTGCTTCCTTGGCTGCGCGCTGCAAGTCGAATTCTTTCGGCGAGTCGCCAACGGAGAAGCCGAAGCCCGTCTGCGTTTCGTCGCCATCGTCGGCCAAAGTGCTCACCGAGGTGTAACACGAGTTTCCCCGACCACTCTCGCGAATGCCGGTGGTGGTGGCTACTGCAACCTCGCCCCAACCGTCGTCGTAGTTGGACTCTTCCACGCGCACACGACCATCGACGGCGAGCGTGAGGCGCTCCAACTCCTTGGCAATCTCGATCTTGTCGGCGGTGGCAAACGCCGCGAGCTCGTCATCCCAGAACTTCTGTGGCACCTGCGGCACGCCATCCGGAACGGCCAAGCCGGCGAATTCATCCGGAGTGCCGAACTGCACGTTGTCGCGCGCGTCGGCCAATACCTCGGCGATCGACTCGGCGTTCAGGCTGGCCGCATACGCAAAGCCCGTTCGACCATCGCGAATCACGCGAATGCCGATGCCTTCGCTTTGAGCAGAGACGAAGTGCTCCACCTCGCCCTCGTACACGCGCACCGCCGTCTCACCGCCACGGCTGACGTAGGCCTCGATTTGTTCTCCCGAGGTGGCTTGCGCCACCACGCGGTCGGCGATGGCTTGGAGTTCGGGAACTTCGTTCCTCACGCTGCGGTGCCGCCGATGGTCATCGACTTCACGCGCAACGTGGGCTGTCCATCGCCCACGGGCACGCCCTGACCATCCTTGCCACAGGTTCCCGGGTTACCCATCGCGAAGTCGTTGCCCAACATGTCGATGTCGCGCAACACCTGCGGGCCGTTGCCAATCAGGTTGCCTTCACGCAACGGGTCAGTGATCTCGCCGTTCTCGATGAGGTACGCCTCGACCATGCCGAACACGAAGTCGCCGCTCGCGGTGTCCACCTGGCCTCCACCGAGCTTGGCCACATACACACCGTGTTCGGTGTCGCGGATGATGTCGTCCGGCTCGTCGGTGCCGTTCGTCACGAACGTGTTGGTCATGCGCACCATTGGCAAGTCGGCGTAACTCTGACGACGACCGTTGCCGCTCTGGCGACGACCCTCTTTACGCGCACGGAGGAAGTCCCACATGTAATCGGTAAGCACACCATTTTCAATCAGCACATTGCGCTGTGACGGATGGCCTTCGTCGTCGATGCCGATGGCACCCCACTCGCCGCTCATCGTGCCGTCGTCAATCAGGGTGACGAGTGGCGATGCAACGAGCTCACCCATCTTGCCGCGGTACACACTCGCGCCCTTACCCACGAGGTCGGCCTCGAGTCCGTGACCACACGCTTCATGGAACAACACGCCACCGGTGCCCTGCTTGATCACGACGGGCAGCGCACCCGATGGCGCAGGACGCGCCTTCAACTTCACGAGCGCCTGTCGAGCGGCGCGCTCGGCCAACTCCTCCACATCATTTTCGTCGAACAACTCGAACCCGATGGTGTGGCCAAGCGAGTCGTAACCCGTCTGCATGCCGGCGTCGCCATTGGCCACCACGCTCACGCGGAACAAGGTACGCACCTGATCGTCGGCGGCGAACACGCCGTCCGAGTTGGCCACCAAGATCCTGCGCATCGAATCGCCGTAACCGGCCGACACCTGCACAATCGCGCCGTCGATCGAACGCGCTGCGTCGTTCGCGCGCTTCAACAACTCCACCTTCGTCGACTTGGCCACTGATGACGGCGCAACGCGCACGTTGTTCACCGGATGACGAAGGAGTGGTTGCAGAGCCACCGTGTGCACACCGCCATCGCCCTGGCGCGCTGCCGCTGCTGCGGCCTCGGCCGCGGCGAGCAAACCGTGCTCGGAAAGATCGGACGTATGAGCGAACCCTGTCGTGTCTCCCGCCACCACACGGATGCCCGCGCCACGATCGCGACCACTCGTCACCTGCTCGACCTTGCCGTCGTCCAAACCAGCCGACGTGCTGCGCTTGTCCTCCACATAGATTTCCGCGAACTCTGCCCCGGTGCTGCGGCCCTTGGCCAACACCTTGGAGATGACTGCGGGATCGACGAGTGGGGCGTCAGTGACGAGTGACATGCCCGAAATCCTACTGAGGGGCGATTCGCGACGGCTGGTCGTGCCTAGCTACGCCTACGCTCGTTTTGTGACGTTGCCCGTATCTGCTCCTGTCGTCACACCTCGTCATCACAAGACCTTGTGGTGGAAAGAGGCACTGATCGTCCTCGCCTTCTATTCCGTCTACACGTTGATCCGCAATCAATTCGGATCTGCGCTCATCAAAGGCAAGGAGATCCCGCTGCACGCGTTCGAGAACGCGATGGCGGTGATTCGCATCGAACGCGCAATGGGCCTGTTCCACGAAGAGACGATCCAGGAGTGGTTCTTGCCGTATGGCTGGTTCATGAAGGCCATGAACACGTATTACGGCACCGCGCACTTCGTTGTCACCCTCACCGTCTTCGTGTTGTTGTTCAAGAAGCGTCCCGACGTGTTCGCTCAATGGCGTAACACACTCGCAGCGATGACCGCACTCGCCATCGTGGGGTTCATGCTGTTCCCGTTGATGCCGCCGCGACTCCTCGACAAGCCGTGCCCACCCGTCAATCACGGTGGCGCATGCATCGAGCATGAACTGCGCAACTACAACGGCGCCGACAACTTTGGCTTCATCGACACAATCGACGTGTACGGCGGGCCATGGGATTTCAGTGAAGGTCCTGCCGCAGCCGTGTCCAACCAGTACGCCGCAATGCCGTCGCTGCACATCGGTTGGGCAACGTGGTGTGTGTTTGCCATGTGGCCACTTGCCAAACGCAGATGGATGCGCATCGGGTTGTTTGCTTATCCGGCGACCACATTGTTTTGCATCGTGGTGACCGGTAATCACTTCTGGATCGACGGCGTAGGTGGAATCATCGTGTTCGTGCTGGGTTACGGCATTGGCACCCAACTACATCGCTGGAATCACGAACGCCTCGATCAGAGGATGGCTTCTCACCCCTCCGCCTAGCGGGGATAGCGTGGCTCCATGGCGCTGCGCGACATTCGCCAGCCCGCTGATCTGCGGGCTCTCACCTACCCCCAACTGAACGATCTGGCGAGCGAGATTCGCCAGTTCGTGGTGGACGCTGTCGCCGAAACGGGTGGCCACCTCGGCTCGAATCTCGGTGCCGTCGAATTGTCGATTGCCTTGCATCGTGTGTTCGAGTCGCCACGCGACGCGATTCTCTGGGACACCGGTCACCAGGCTTACGTGCACAAGATCCTCACTGGTCGTGCCGAGGGCTTCACCGGCCTGCGCCAGGCAGGCGGTATTTCCGGCTATCCCAGCCGTGAAGAGAGCAAGCACGACTTC
>JAFMFC010000055.1 GCA_017856375.1 Ilumatobacteraceae bacterium
GTTGTCGCTGAGCCAGTACCTCCCGCGCGCCGAAGTGCTCGTCGTCACCACGCCGCAGGTTGCGGCACAAAAGGTTGCGCGTCTTTCTGCAGCCATGGCAGCAAAGGTCAATCTCCCCGTGCGCGGCATCATCGAGAACATGTCGTGGTTCACCGGTGATGACGGCAAGAAGTACGAATTGTTCGGTCGTGGCGGCGGCGAGTTGCTCTCTGCCGAACTCGGCGTGCCGCTTCTTGCTCAAATTCCGTTGATCACCGCATTGCGTGAAGGTGGCGACGACGGCCGACCGATCGCCGCGGTCGCTCCGGACAGCGAAGTGGGACAGGTGTTCCACGAGCTCGCGCGCAAAGTGGCCACGGAGATGAAACCGAAGAAGGTCTTCTCAGCCGCGTTGAAGGTCAATTAGCCTCGGCGCACCCACACGGATTGGATCGATGATGGAAATTCGAATCGGCATCACTCAGGCACCGCGCGAAGTGGTGTTCGAACTCGAAGACGAGAAGGCGCGCACCGCGTTCAAGGCTGCGGTCGAGCAGGCCATCGCCGGCAAGGCAGAAACCGTCTCGGTCACCGATTCGAAGGGTCGCGAGATCCTCGTGGCTGCGGCCAAGATCGCCTACGTCGAGTTCGGCGCACCTGAGGGCACGCGCAAACTCGGCTTCGGCAGCTGACTACGCAGCCAGTACAAGACATGACCACCCACCGCTTGCTGGAGCGGCGCCTCCTCTTCGTGACGGGCAAGGGCGGTGTCGGGAAGACTTCCGTGTCGGTGGCGCTTGCGCGTCAAGCGGTGCGCGCCGGCAAGCGCACATTGCTCGTCGAAATGGACGACAAGGGAGCACTCGCGAGGCTCTTTGGTTCGACCGACCTCACCTTCGAAGCCCGTGAGGTGGAGCCCGGCCTGCACGCCATGCGCATGACGACGGAAGAGTCGTTGCGCGAATACATTCGCCTGTTCGTCTCCAACCCGCTCGTTTCCACGGTCGGTCCTCTTGCACGAATTCTCGACTTCGTGGCCAACGCAGCGCCGGGCGTAAAGGAGATTCTTGCCGTCGGCAAGTTGTGTTGGGAAGTACGTGAGGAGCATTACGACATCGTGATTGTTGACGCCGAGGCAACCGGTCACATTGTCGCCCAGATCGACGCACCGTCGATCCTCTCGGGCCTCGTGCAGGTTGGCGTGATTCGTGAACAGTCCAAGTGGATGCAAGAGATCCTTCGCGACGCTGCGCGCACGGGTGTGGTGGTGGTCTCGACACCGGAAGAAATGCCGGTGATCGAAACGCATCAGTTGATTAATGAAATCGAGGAGCGCACCCAGGTATCGATTGCTGCGGTGGTGGCCAACAGGTCGCCGCGGGTGGTGTTGCAGGAGCGCGATATCGAGAGTTTCAACACGTTGTTGGACAACGCTCCTGGTGCCGTGCTCGAAGCTCCGGCTCGCTTGGTGCAGTTGGCGCTGCAACGCCGGGCAACGGCCACCATGCATCTCACTTCTCTCGCCGCTCGCGCCAATCAGTCGGGTGTGCCATTCCTCAACTTGTCCGAGGTGGGCGGCGCAGATGATCGAGTGGTGGTGGACGCCCTCACCGAATCACTGGGAGCGGAGTTGTCGTGAGCACGCTCGATACCGCCTCGCTCATCGTCGTGTGTGGCAGCGGCGGCGTGGGCAAGACCACCATCTCAGCTGCGCTCGGCGTTCGCGCCGCCTTACGCGACGGCAAGAAGGTGCTTGTGCTCACCGTCGATCCCGCTCGCCGTCTTGCCGATGCGCTCGGTTTGGTGGAGATCGGCAACAAGGTGGTGCAGGTGAACCTCGGCGACTCGAAGGGCGAGTTGCACATCGGCATGATTGACACCAAGGCCAGTTGGGACGATCTGGTGGTGCGCGTCGCTCCCTCTCAAGACGTCGCGACGAAGGTGACGAGTAACAGCCTCTATCGCAACTTGACGGAGCGATTCGTGCACAGCCACGACTACATCGCCATGGAGCGCCTGTTCGAGGCGCACGAGCGCGGTGGTTACGACGTGGTGGTGGTGGACACCCCGCCGTCGCGCAACGCCATCGACGTATTGGACGCCCCGCAGCGAATGCTCGATTTCTTCGGCTCAAAGTTGCTCAAGTTCCTCACCGTGCCCACCCGTTCGTTCGTCTCGTCACTTGCCGCAAAGCCGTTCTTCCTCGTCGCCAACCGCATCCTCGGCGCGGGTTTCTTGGGTGAAATCACCGACTTCTTCACGCTTTTTCGCACGATGGAGAAGGGTTTCGTCGAGCGCAACAAGCGCGTGATGCAAGTGTTGCGTAGCGATGCCGCTTCATTCGTCGTAGTCACCACGCTCGAGAACGGCCCGTTGCACGAGGCACGGTTCCTGCTCGGTGCATTGCGCGAGCGCAATTTTTCGATCGGCGCAGTGGTGGCCAACCGAGCCATCGACCCGCAGGTTGCCGATGAGGTGGAGCGCGTGCTCGTTGCCAACGATCAACGCACGATGGAAGAAGCGGCGGCCCAGTTGCTCGGCAGCTCCACGGATCGTGCACCGACGATCGTGGAAACGGTGCGCCTTCACGCCACGGAAATGGTGGGTAATGCGCGGGTTCAGCGCGAGCGGTTGGTGTCGCTCGGAACCGCTGCCGGGGTGGAGCAGGTGTGGCTTTCGCCGTTGCGTGGTGAAGACATCACCGATCTGGAACAACTTCGTTCGATTGAGTTTCGCCCCGTTTGATCGGGCGAGTGCAGTAACTACTTAGGCGGTGATGCGAGCCGCGCGACGCTCGGCGGCGATGTCACGCCGAATCTGACGACGCTCGTCTTCGGAGGTACCACCCCAGATTCCGCAGTCTTGGTTCGTCTCCAGCGCGAACTCCAAGCAATCTTGCTTCACTGCGCACTCTTCGCATACGCGCTTGGCTTCGATGATCTGCTGGAGGGCCTGGCCGGTGTTGCCCACCGGGAAGAACAATTCGGGATCGGTGTCCTTGCACAGCGCATTCTTTCGCCAGGTGTAGTCCGCGTTGCCGAGTGCGATGTTGGTGGCGAAGAGTGACACGTGGTTACACCTTTTCCTCAGAGGGGTTGGTAAGACGCCGTCACGATAGACACGAGGTAGGTCAATTACAAGAGCACGCGAACGATTTTTTTCAACCTGTAACGATTCGTTGTTACCCTCTGTGAAATATGGCCAGTAACCCTCTCCCCGCGTGGCCGAAACACGGTGAGAGTTCACGCCCGTTGGTGATGGCGCATCGTGGCGCATCGAAACAAGAGCCGGAAAACACAACCGTGGCATTTCGTCGTGCCGCAGAATTGCGTGCCGACGGGGTGGAGCTGGACGTGCGCTTGTGCGCATCCGGCGAATTGGTGGTGCACCACAATCCGACACTCGCTGATGGACGGGCGCTGCTCGAGCTGGCGAAGTCGCAATTGCCTGCGCACGTTCCCACCTTGGATGAATCACTCGATGCGTGTGCGGGAATGTGGGTGAACATCGAAATCAAGAACGATCCGGACGAACCCGACTTCGACAAAACCGATCGCGTGGCCCATCTCGTGGCCGAGGTACTTGAGCGGCGCGGCGAATCTGAGCGGTGGCTGATCTCCTCGTTCCGCCGCGAGACGGTCGACCTCATGCGTCGGCTCGCCCCAAACGTGGCCACGGCCTGGCTGACGGTGGATGTCGTCGGTGCGGCCGCCTTGGCCGACTCGCTCGTGGCCTCGGGTCATGCGGCCCTGCATCCCTGGGTGGGTTCGCTCACCCGCGAAACCGTGCGCGCCATGCACGCGCGAGGCCTGGCCGTCAACGTGTGGACGTGTGATGATCCCGCGCGCATGCGCGAACTTGCCGAGTGGGGAATCGACGGCATTTGCACCAACGTGCCCGATGTGGCGCGCGAAGTGCTCGCGCTGAACTAGCTGTCTGAACGAGCTAGTCGACAAGCCGCGGGCGCACCAGCTTGAGCACCTCGGGGCAATGCGTGATCTCCAGCGACGTGGTGTCGCCCAGGTAGTCACCATCCAGTTGGTAGGGGAACGGCGCAGGGAACTCGATCGTCACGCGCTCCACGTCGGTGGCGATGTCGATTCCCGATGCAGCGGCAACGCCATCGGTGCGCAAAGCCCGGTACAGCGTGCGCAGCATCAACGGTGAGGTCATCTTGCGGAAGGTCACCACGACGAGCTTCTTTTCCAGCGCCGCAGCTGCAGAAAGATTGATCGGGTACTTACCCACGTAGGTGTACGGGTTCGTGTTCAGCACCACGGTGAAATAGCCGTTCGGAATCTTGCAGCCGTCCACGTTCAAGGTGAAGTGTGGGTACTTGCGGTCGTACAACATGAACCACTGGCGCAGTGCCGACCATGCGAACAATGGTTGACCGATGAAGCGCTTGAGCGACGGGCGACGCTCCACTTGTTCCACCACGGCGGCGTCGTATCCGATGCCGGCGTGGAAGGTGAAGTAGCGACCGTTTGCCTGACCGAGGCTGACGCGCTCGACTTCGTCGCGTTCGATGCCGCCGAGCAGCTGCGTGAGCGCCACCATCGGATCGTTCGAGATACCGAGTGAGCGCACGAACACGTTGGTCGAACCGCCAGGCAGCATCGCGAGTGCGGTGTCGCTGCCGGCGAGGCCGGTGGCCACCTCGTTCAGGGTGCCGTCGCCGCCGAAGGCGAATACGGCATCGAGCCCGCGGGCAGCCGCGTCCTTGGCAAAGCGGGTGGCGTGTCCGCGCTCGTTGGTCTCCACCACCTGCACGTCGTGGTGCCGGGCCAGGTGCTGGTGCACGTAGACCGTGTTGCGGGGGTTCACCGAGGAGGCGAACGAGTTGACGATCAACAGGATTCGCACGGTTGCACAAGCCTACCGAGCAGTGAGATTTCCCGGAGAGAAAGCGGTGTCTGGGTTGGCTGGTTGGTGAACCCGTCGGTAACAATGAGGGTCATGAATATCGTCGTCTGCGTCAAACAAATTCCCGATCCGGCAACGCCGGGAGCCTTGGATGGCTCGACCAACGCGTTGAAGCGCGAAGGGAAACTCATCCTCGATGAGTCGGATGGTTACGGAGTGGAAATGGCATTGCAGCTCGCAGCCGCCAACGGTGGTGGCGATGTGAGCATCGTGTCGATGGCGCCGAACGGCGAAGTGTCGGGCATGCGCACCGCACTTGCCATGGGTGCAGCGAAGGGCGTGCTCGTGAGCGATCCGTCGCTCGCCGGTTCCGACGCACTCACCACCGCCAAGGTTCTCGCTGCTGCGATCAAGAAGATGGGCTCTGCCGATCTGATTATCGCCGCAACGGAGAGCAGCGATGGTTACACCGGCACCGTGCCGGAGCAGCTCGCCGAAGTGATGGGCCTTCCGTCCGTCACGTTCGCGAAGAAGGTGGAGATCACTGGTTCCACGTTGAAGGCTGATCGTCAGACCGAGTCGGGTTACGACGAAGTGGAGTGCCCGTTGCCCGCAGTGATCAGCGTCACCGCCGGTGTGGTGGAGCCGCGTTACCCGAGCTTCAAGGGCATCATGGCCGCCAAGTCGAAGCCGATCGACACCGTCACCGCTGGCGACCTCGGTGTCACCGCAACCGGTTGGGCCGGTGCCGGTCAGAAGGTCGTGCAAGTTGCACAAGCCGAAGCCCGCAAGGCTGGCGAGATCGTGGAGGACGACGGCAACGCGTTCAACAAGATCGTGGCGTATCTCGAGAATCTGAAAGTGATCTGAGGAGCAGACATGGCGATCAACAGCATTTGGGTATTCGCACAGGGCACGGGTGGAGTTCCCACCACCGGCACGCTCGAGTTGCTCACGAAGGCACGCTCGCTTACCTCGAACGTCACGGCGTTCGTCGGTGGTGACGGCGCGTCGCTCGCCGCAGCACTCGGTGAGTACGGCGCCACCAAGGTGTACGCAACCGGCGATCTGGGCGGCAAGTTGCCCGGCCCCGCCGTGTCGGCCGCGATGAAGGCTGTTATCGACGGTGGCGATTCGCCGAGCGTGATCTTCTTCCCGCAGAACTACGAGGGCCGCGACATCGTGGCACGCCTCTCGGTAAAGCTCGATCGCACCGTGCTCACCAACAACATCGACCTCGCCGATTCGGCTGACGGTGTGGTGGCCACCACACCGATCTTCGGTGGCAACACCCTCGTCACCACGGCCTTCACCGGCAGTGGCCCGCACTTGGTGACCTTCCGTCCGAAGTCGTTCGCCGCGGAGTCCGCGGGTGGCGCAGCCGCGCAGGTCGTCGCCGCTTCCGTGCCCGACACTGGTGCTGCTGGTGCAGCCAAGGTGCTCTCGGTGCACGTGGAGGAGAGCAGCGGTCCGAAGTTGGACGAGGCCGACGTCGTCGTTTCCGGCGGTCGTGGTCTCGGCGAGTCGGGCAAGTACGGCTTGGTTGAAGATCTCGCCAAGTTGTTGAAGGGTGCTCCTGGTGCATCGCGCGCAATCGTCGATGCCGGTTGGGTTCCTTACAGCTACCAAGTCGGTCAGACGGGCAAGGTCGTCAAGCCAAACGTGTACATCGCCGCCGGCATCTCGGGTGCCACGCAGCACATGGTGGGCATGAAGGGCTCGAAGAACATCATCGCGATCAACAAGGACAAGGAAGCCCCCATCTTCGGTGTGGCCGACCTCGGCATCGTGGGCGACGTCCACAAGGTGCTGCCGCAGTTGATCGACCTGCTCAAGTCACGCGGCTAAATAGTTCGCGCTACACGCGCGAATCGTTTGCCCAGATAGCCCACGATCTCTCGCATGAGGGGTCGTAGGCAACCAGTTGCAGGCGCCAGCCCGTCGCGGGCACGTTGCCTTCCCACCAGCACCACTGCATCGACTGCAGTGCGTCGCGCACACGCTCGGATGCCATTGGCCACTCGTCGATGTCATTCAGTGCGGCAACCAGCGACCACGCGTTGAACCTTCCGATCGCATTCCCGCGCCGACGCGAGTGCGCGCCGCCGCTTGCCCCGGCCCAGGCCAACCACGCCAGTGCTTGCGCGGGTTCCAGCACGCCGATTCGTGGCGACTCGATGCAGAGTGCGCCGAGTGCCTCGGGAATCGAACCGTTCACGAGCGCCGTGCACAACGAGCCGTTGGATGATTCCTTCCAGCCGGCAACGAGTTGATGCGTGGCATCGCGCAAGGCGTGCGGTTCGTCGATTGCCGTTCCTTGTGCTGCATTGATCGCAGTAGTGGCGGGAACCTCGGGTGAGTCGAACGCGGCATCGTTGTCGCGATACAAAGCGAGCGAATACTGCGGCTCCCACTCCTCAACGTTGAACGGCATCTCGAGCACATCCAGCAGATCGTCGTCGATGTGTTCGCCGCGAATCGCGCACTCGTGCGCCACGAACGAAGCAAGTGGGGTATCGGGAAGGAGCGGTGCGAGCTCGCGCCACGAGTGGTGTTGCGCAATCACCTCGGAAAGCGGGCCGATGGTGAACCGGCCGACGTCTTCGGTGAGCACCTTGGTTGCCCACTCGGCTGGCGCGCGCAGTGCGAGGCGATATTCGGCAAGCGTGGAAGCCGGCCACACCTGCTTGCCGGACTTGGTAGCTGCCCGGCACGCCTCGCGCAGGCGAAACAGCGTCTCCCAATCTCGACTTTCGCAGTAACCGTCGATCAGACGAACGAGTCCATCCAAATCCAGGCGGTCGATCAGCGGTTCGTAGTCGCGCATCACACGAGCGGCCACGGATAGCGAGTGCCGCTGCGATCGATGGGGAAGTGTCCACCGTCGAGCAGCCACTGCGTGCGCTCCTGCAATGCCGACACTTCGTCGTCATCGAGCAGGCTCGCCACGTCCAGGGGCACGGTGTCTGCGAGCGGTGCGATCGCAGCCGTGATCTCTGCGGGCAACTCCTCGCCACCGAACTCCCACATCACCGTGCGCAACTTGAATTCGGCAGAAAAGCAGACCCCGTGGTCGATCGCCCAAATCTTGTCCTTGGGTGCGAGTAGGCAGTGGCCCGACTTGCGATCGGTGTTGTTGGCCACGATGTCGAAGGCACAGATGCGCCGCAGTTGGTCGTGGCACTCGGGCTTGTTCTCGAGAATGGTGAAGTAGTGCTCGGTGGCGTCGTGTTCCACGAACCACTGCAGCGAACCCTCGCCGTATGGCCCGTCGCGCAACACCGTCACGGGCACGATGTTGAAGCCCAGGTGCGCGGAGAGTTTGTAAGCGGCAACTTCGCGGCGGTGCAGGCCCGGTGCGAAATCCCACAACGGGCGCTCGCCCTTCAACGGCTTGTAGATGCCGCGCACCTGTGCCTCGCCGTGCTTCACCTCGGCAAGAAACGTGGCGTTGCTGCTGTTGGGCATTCGCCCGATCAGGGAGATCTCACCGCAGGTGAGAATCTCGGTCAGTTCATTCGGGGACACGCGTGACCATCCACGTTGACGGGTCGGCCGCAGAACAAACAAGTGGGGCGGCCCGCTGCCACCACGTCATCGGCGTGTTCACAGAACGCGGCGGCTTGACCGCGCGAGATGTGAATGCGCACGCGATCACCCGCAGGCTCGTCGGTGAGCGCGGGCTGCTCGGCGTCTCCCTCGCCATCTTCGGCAACAGGAACCATCTCGTCAATCTGCAGAACAACGCGATCATGGCGCGGGTCGTACGCGATACCCACGGTGCCGAGCACGAAGGAGATCTCGATCGGCGTCGCCACTTGCATCGACTCCTCGAGCGGTCGGTCCACCACATCCGGAGCGTCCGCGAGCAACTGGCGCAAGTACTGACTCAGCGCCGCCACCTGTTGCTTCTCGCACTTGATCGTCATGCGCTCTCCGTCTTGACGAATCTGCAGCACGAAGGTGCGCTGACCAGGCTCGCCAAATGCGGCACAGGTGAACGAGTCGGCTTCGCTGAACTCGCGGAACATCATGACGGGCGCAACTCCGCGAGGCTGCCGCCGGTTGAGTTCACCGTCAGCACCACGGGGCCCGTCTCGGCGTAGGCAACCGCGCTCACCGAGCACGTGCTCACGACGATTCGTTGGAACAAGTCGAGGTGCGTTCCCATGGCGTGCGCGAGGGCGGCCTTGATCGGATCCGCGTGCGACACGCACACCACCACCTTGCCCGGATGCGCACGACGAATTTCGTCCAGCGTGCTCACCATGCGCGTCTGCATCTCGGTGAAGCTCTCGCCATTGGGGAAGCGGAATGTGCTCGGCGCGCGCTGCACCGTCGTCCACTCCTTCTTCTTCATCAGCGAAGCAAGCGAGGCTCCCGTCCAGCCACCGAAGTCGCATTCGAGCAGGCCCTTGTGTGTGACTACATCGAGCCCGAGCGCCTTGGCGATGGGGGCGGCCGTCTCGCGCGTGCGCTCGAGCGGAGATGCGTAGATGGCAGCCACCTTCTTCATCTCCGCAAGGCGCTCAGCAACACGCTTTGCTTCGGCGACGCCTTCGTCGGAAAGGTGCAATCCCTTGGCTCTACCCGGCAGCACCTTGCCCGTGGTGGGCGTGCGGCCGTGGCGCACCATCAAGATCATCGTCGGTAGTGAGGGGCGAGCCATGAAGTGATTCCAAACTATCGTTCGAACTCGTGCCAACTTCTGCCGAGAAGACTCTTGCGAAGCTCGCAACTGAGATCCATCGGTGCGAAGTATGTCCGCGCCTCGTGCGCTGGACCCGCAAGGTGGCAAAAGACAAGCGCGCTGCGTATATCAACGACAACTACTGGGGCAAACCGGTCTCTGGGTTCGGAGATCCTCACGCGAAGATCGTGGTGCTCGGCTTGGCCCCCGGTGCACACGGTGCCAATCGCACGGGTCGCGTGTTCACAGGTGA
>JAFMFC010000056.1 GCA_017856375.1 Ilumatobacteraceae bacterium
GCACGCGCCTGAAAAGCGCGGGGTCACCGGATCGACGCCGGTCCCGACCACCATTGTTGTTTCGACCCGCAATTATGCGGGGCGAATACGCACGAGTGTTTCTTGTGCGACGGTGGCAACGTGTTCGCCGTCGGCGGTGAACACGAAGCCATGCGCAAGTCCTCGACCGTTCACGTAGTTAACGCACGACATCTCATACAAATGCCACTCGTGTGCAAGTACCGGTCGGTGGAACCAGATGGTGTGATCGAGGCTGGCGCTGAATCGTCTGCCTTCCTCCGTTGCTCGTTGAAGCTGAGGAATTCCATTCACCACCGATTCCGTAGGCAAGTCATCCGACATGTATGCGAGTGCACAACGATTCAGAAGTTCTCCGCGCAGTGGCTGCGAAGTACGCATCCATGCCGCGGTACGACCAATACCACCGCGTGAGGTAAGAAAGGCTTCGCCCATTTCAAGTGATCGGCGTTGGAACAGAGGGCTCCAAGTTGCGTCCACCACCGCATCCGGTGCTGGGAAATCATCTGCAAAAACGACTGGAGAGATGTCCAAGGTCTTCTCTTGGCGTTGGAATGATGCCTCGAGATTGAGGATTGCTTCGCTCTGTTGTTTGGCCATCACTCGACGAGTACAAAAACTTCTTCCGTCGCGAACACGATCCACCTCGTAATGCACGTGTTCTTGGTTATTGCCACGACGAATGAAATATGCGCGCAATGAGTGCGGCAATAGTTCTTCGTCAACGGTGAAGGCGGCGGCGCGCAATGCTTGCGCCACGATGTGACCACCGAAGAGCCCGCCCCATGGATACTCCCTCCCAATGCCAGAGAAAGAGTCGCCAACAGTTGGTTGCAGGTCGAGAAGCGCCTCAAGTTCCATCGTCGAACTACTCGACGACCAACACCATCAGCACTTCGCCCGTCACATGGCTCTCCACGTCAAACGAGCCTGTTTCATCAGCAACGAATTCGAAAATTGCCTCCTCGCCCGCCGGCAATTCACTGCCACCGAGGTCGTATCCGTGCAAGTGGATCTCGTCGTCCTCGTTGGGATTGACGAAGAAGAGACGCACCGTAGAGCCCTGAGCGACGGTGAGCGTTTGATCGGGGCCAGAATTCTCACCCACGACCACCTTGAACTCGGTTACCTCGGGCATCTCGCCGACACTCTCGATCGAATCGTCGACCACGACATCTTCGGAGGCCGTTTCACCTGCATCGTTCGACCCGCAAGCCACCAACAAGATCGGAATTGCAAAGAGAGGAGTAAGGCGTTTCATGACCCGAAACCATACCCAAGGTCAGGTGCCGTGAGCATGGGTCGATAGTCAATTCCTGCGTCGCGCGCCATCGCCTCGCATGTTCCACCACGATCCACGATCACCGTGATGAATACGGGTTCGGCACCGAACTCGCGTACCGCAGAAACAGCTTCGAAAATCGATGTTCCTCGTGTCACGGTGTCTTCAACTATTGCCACTTTGTCGCCAGGAAGTAACGCGCCTGCAATGCGGCCAGTAACGCCGTGATCCTTCGCTTCCTTTCGCACACTGAAACCGCGCAAGTGTCGGCCCCTCTCGGCAGCAATTGCAGCAATGCCAAACGCGACGGGATCTGCTCCCATCGTGAGACCACCAATTGCGGTCACCGACTCAGGAATCAACTCCAATGCGACACTTGCGACACAACGGATGCCGTCTGGTCGACACGCCGTTTGCTTAGTGTCGAGGAACCACTCGCTCTTGCGACCCGATTTCAGCGTGAAGTCACCGCGCTTCAGTGAGTGTTGGAGAACGTGAGCGCGTAGAGCGTCACGCAACGGATCGAGTTGCGGAAGCGAGGCACTCATGCGAGATGAGCAACAGCATCAACGGCACGACCTGCATGCTGCAACAAACGAGACTCGTCAAATATGCGATCAAGTTGTGAGTGAATGCCCGCAAATGCAGCACCCTCGCTCACGATTGCTCGAAGCTGACGCTTCTCTTTCTGTGCACGCAACGCCGCATCTTGGACCAAGCGGTAGGCGTCGTCGCGAGAGAGACCAGCGTCGACGAGTGCCAGCAACACCGACTGCGAGCACGTGAGGCCGAGGCCCGCATTGATGTTCTCCCGCATCCGCGCAGTGTCTACCTCGAGGCCATCCAACAACTTGGTGATTCGGCGTGTCATGTAAAAGGCAAGCATCGCTACATCTGGGAGGATGATCCGCTCGGCAGAAGAGTGTGAAATGTCGCGCTCGTGCCACAGCGCAACGTTCTGCATGGCAGTGGTCACATGTCCGCGCAGCACTCGCGACAAACCCGTCAACGTTTCAGCAGAAATGGGGTTGCGCTTGTGTGGCATCGCGGAGCTCCCCTTTTGGCCACCTCCGAAACCTTCGCGCACCTCGCCCACTTCGGTTCGCTGCAAATGGCGAAGCTCGACCGCGATTGTCTCGATGGTATTGCCGAGGCTGGCACATGCGGTGACGAATTCGGCGTGACGATCACGCGAAATCACTTGGGTGGCAGGAACCGGTGCAAGGCCCAACTTCAAACCCACCTGCTCTTCCACGCGCGGATCGATGTTGGAGTAGGTGCCCACCGCACCTGACAACTTGCACACTGCGATCGATTCGCGACTGCTGCGCAACCGAGTGCGATCGCGATCCAACTGCAATGCCCACAGCGCCAACTTCGCGCCGAAGGTCGTTGGTTCCGCATGCATACCGTGGGTTCTGCCCATCATCACCGTGTTGCGATGCTCGCTTGCGCGACGAGCCGTCGTGCGAATCAAATCATCGAGCGTGCCGACGATCAGATCGGTGGCATCGCGCAGCATCCAGCACCACGCCGTATCGACCACATCACTCGAGGTGAGGCCGTGATGGATCCATGCCCCATGTGGCTGACCAATTGCGTCTTGCACGACATCCACGAAAGCGGCGACATCGTGATTGGTGATCGCCTCACGCTGCACCACGCGGCGCACAAACTCATCGTCTACCTGCGGCGCATTCGTCCTGCACTCTTTCGCTGCTTCGACGGAAACCGCACCAACGCTGCTTTGCGCCTCGGTGGCGAGCAGTTCGATTTCGAGATAGCGAGAGAACTTGCCCACATCAGAGAAGATCGCTTCCATTTCGGGGGTCGAATACCGATCGATCATCAACGCACCACGCAGTCGTCTCGCTCCGGACCGACGCCGATGATGGTCACGGGCACACCAATGTGCTGCTCCACCAACTCCACCACCCGACGTGCCCCCTCGGGCAATTGGTCGTAGTTCCTGCACTTGCGCAACTCCGTCTTCCACCCGGGAATCTCTTCATATTCGGGGGTCGCCTCGCCAAGAGTCGTGACATCGTCTGGATAGCCCGACAAGAGTCGTCCACCGACGCGATATGCGGTGCAGACCTTTACGGTGTCGAACGTGTCAAGCACGTCGAGTTTCGTCAGCGCAATCTCACTCAACGAGTTGAGTCGAACTGCATGTCGCAACATGACGAGATCAAGCCAGCCCGGTCGGCGTCGACGACCGGTCACCGTTCCATATTCGTGGCCAATGTCGACGATGGCATCTCCCAGTTCGCCCATGAGTTCGGTGGGGAACGGTCCTGCGCCGACGCGCGTGGTGTACGCCTTCGCGATGCCGATCACCCGATCGATCAAGCGCGGGCCGAGTCCCGAACCGGTACTTGCTCCACCGGCAGTGGGGTTCGACGACGTGACGTAGGGATAGGTGCCGTGGTCGACATCGAGAAATGTCGCTTGCGCCCCTTCGAGCAACACGCGCTTACCGGTGTCCAATGCATCGTGCAACAAGTTCACCGTGTCGCAGAGGTGAGGCAGCAGCCGCCGACCAAGTGCAGCAAACCGATCGACGACCGCGTCGACATCGACGACCTCGCCACCGACGGCGACCAGTTGTTGGTTTGCCTCGATCGCTCGCTCCCGAATCCTCCGCGCGAAAGACTCCGCATTGCGCACCTCGCCAGCACGAATGCCTACGCGCAGTGTCTTGTCCGCATACGCCGGGCCGATTCCCTTCAGGGTTGTTCCGATCTTCGTGTCGCCCCGCAAGTTTTCGAGCGCTGCATCCATCGACTGGTGCCAAGGGAAAATCAACTGCGCCAGACTCGACACACGCAGGCGAGAACACGACACACCGCGTCCTTCGAGCTCGTCAATCTCCTTGAACAGTGTCGGTAAATCCACCACCACGCCGTTGCCAATCACTGGCGTCACGTGTTCGTAGAGCACTCCGCTTGGTACAAGCTGCAACGCGTACCGCTGATCGCCCACCACCACGGTGTGACCTGCGTTGTGGCCACCTTGGTAACGCACCACGTAGTCATGCTCAGCAGCCAAGAGATCGATGACTTTGGCCTTGCCTTCATCGCCCCACTGCGTACCTACGACAACTGCTACGGGCATCAAACGCTCCTGCGTATGTGGGGAACGTAATTGAAGCCTACTGACCGGAGAGCGACTTGTCAGCCGACCGGCACAGGAGAAACGCCCACCTGGAGTTCGCCATCGACGACGTCAACCGTCACCATGTCGCTCTCCTTGGCCCTGCCTTCAAGGATGAGCATGGCGGCCGGGTCGGCGATCACCTTTTGAATCAACCGCTTCAGCGGACGGGCACCGAATTCGGCGTCGTATCCCCGCTCTGCCAACAGAATGCGAGCCGCCGGAGTCACCGCAAGCGTGATGCCGCGCTCGCTGATTCGATCAATCAAGTGTTGTAGTTGGATCTCGACGATCGCGCCGAGATCCTCCTTGGTCAGGCTGCGGAACCGAACGATCTCGTCGATGCGATTGACGAACTCGGGCTTGAAGTACTCGATCGGCTCGCCGGGCAAATTGCTCGTCATGATCAACACCGTGTTGGTGAAATCGACCGTACGACCCTGACCATCGGTGAGTCGACCGTCATCGAGCACCTGCAACAACACGTTGAACACCTCGGGATGAGCCTTTTCGATCTCATCGAGCAACACCACGCTGTACGGGCGACGACGCACAGCTTCGGTAAGTTGACCGCCCTCGTCATAACCGACGTATCCAGGAGGCGCGCCGATCAACCTACTGACGGCGAACTTTTCCATGTACTCGGCCATGTCAATGCGCACCATCGCCTTTTCATCATCGAAGAGGAACTCCGCAAGTGCTCGCGCAAGTTCTGTCTTGCCCACACCCGTTGGTCCAAGAAACATGAACGAGCCGATCGGACGATTCGGATCGGACAACCCCGCGCGACTGCGGCGAATCGCATTTGCCGTCGCTTCGACTGCCTGGTCTTGACCGATCACACGCTGGTGCAGCAGTTCCTCGAGATGCACGAGCTTGTGCATCTCTCCTTCCATCAGTCGGCTGACCGGAACACCCGTCCACTTCGACACCACTTCGGCGATGTCTTCCGCATCCACTTCTTCTTTCAGCATCCGCGTGGTGGATTGCAAGACGTTGAGTTGCTCGGTGGCGTCGTTGATGCGGCGCTCCACTTCGGGAATGCGGCCGTAGCGAATCTCCGCGGCCTTTTCCAGATCTGCCTCGCGCTCCACCTGGGCTCGCAGCGACTCCAGTTCCTCTTTCAGTGACCGAATTGCCGAGATGGCCTGACGCTCGGCCTCCCAGTGTTCACGCATCGTCGCCGACTGGCGCTGCAATTCCTGAAGTTCATCGTTCAACGATTCGAGGCGTTGCTTGGAAGCCTGATCCGACTCCTTCTCGAGAGCGACTCGCTCAATTTCGAGTTGCAGGATGCGGCGTTCCACCATGTCGATCTCCGTCGGCAGGGAGTCGATCTCGATACGCAGACGACTTGCTGCCTCGTCCACGAGATCGATTGCCTTGTCCGGCAAAAACCGATTCGTCAGGTACCGATTCGACAACACCGCCGCACTCACGAGGGCGCTGTCTTGAATACGCACGCCGTGATGCACCTCGTAACGCTCGGCAAGACCACGCAGGATTGCGATCGTGTCTTCCACGGTTGGCTCACCCACGTACACCTGTTGGAATCGGCGCTCGAGTGCGGCGTCTTTCTCCACGTATTTGCGGTATTCGTCGAGTGTCGTCGCACCGATCATGCGCAATTCGCCGCGCGCAAGCATCGGCTTGATCATGTTGCCGGCGTCCATCGCGCCTTCTGCCCCACCAGCACCAACGAGCGTGTGAATTTCGTCGACGAAGGTGATCACCTCACCCTGTGCATCGGTGATTTCCTTCAACACTGCCTTCAGTCGCTCTTCGAACTCGCCGCGATACTTCGCTCCCGCGAGCATCGAGCCAATGTCGAGCGCAACGAGCCGCTTGTCGCGCAAACCTTCGGGAACGTCTCCCGACGCGATTCGTCGGGCCAAGCCTTCGACGATCGCGGTCTTGCCCACGCCAGGCTCTCCGATCAACACCGGATTGTTCTTGGTGCGACGTGACAGCACTTGAATTACACGGCGAATCTCCTCGTCGCGACCGATCACCGGATCGATCTTCCCGTCTCTTGCCCGTGCCGTGAGATCGACACCATATTTTTCGAGTGCCTGAAACTGGTCTTCGGGGTTTTGCGAGGTGACGCGGTGCGAACCACGCACTTCGCGCAGCGCCTGCAACATCTCCTCAAATCCCACTCCCACGCGCTGGTTCATCGCGAGCAGCAAGTGTTCGACGGAGAGATAGTCATCCTTCAGGTCACGGCGCGTGCTATCCGCATTGGCGAACACGTTCGACAACTCGCGATTCATTCGCGGCTCGGCGCCACCGGTGGTCTTTGGCATCTTGGCGACTGCCTCATCTGCGCGATCCCGCAGCATCGTTGCGGCCACACCCAACTTCGCGAGCAAAGCGGGCACCACGGTGTCGGTCTGGCCGGCGATCGCCGACATTAAGTGGTCGACGGTCAGCTCCGGGTTGCCATTTAGAGTGGCCGATTGCATTGCCGTGGCGACGGCTTCACCCGTCTTGATCGTCCAGCGTTTTGGATCGAGTGTCACTTGTCATCACCTCCGAAGATGCTCGGGCGGCGACCAAAGACGGTCACCGATTGG
This sequence comes from Ilumatobacteraceae bacterium, assembly GCA_017856375.1. GTDB lineage: Bacteria > Actinomycetota > Acidimicrobiia > Acidimicrobiales > Ilumatobacteraceae > UBA3006. The sequence goes on from JAFMFC010000056.1 coordinate 7,033, forward strand.
CGAAGCGGAACGATTTCGTAGCGACGCTCGGTGGATGCGCGTCGAAGTTCGTTCTCCAGTTCGACCACACGCTCGCGAAGTTGCGCCACTTCCGCTTCCAACTCGAGCACCTGACGAATTCCTTCGAGGCTCACACCGGCTTCGGCGAGTTCGGCGATCCGCTGTAGGCGACGAATGTCGGCGTTGCTGTAGCGGCGGTTACCGCCTTGTGTTCGAGCGGGTTGCAACAGACCACGTCGCTCGTAGATCCGCAAGGTTTGCGGATGCACTCCGGCAATCTCGGCAGCCACCGAGATCACATAGACGGCTTGTGTTTCACGGTTCATCGGTTACTCCTTTCCGCTTTTCGTGGCAGACGACATGAGATGGGCACGAGGAGAGGACGATTGAGCGTCGGCAAGACGAGAGATCGCCTCGCGTTCTTCGTCCGACAGCGATTGCGGCACCACGACATTGACGGTGACGATGAGGTCGCCCGCGCTGTTCGATGTGGCGACACCCTTGCCCTTCACCCGATGACGCGAGCCGCTTTGCGTGCCGGGCTTCAATCGCAAGGTGACCGCCGGCCCATCCAGAGTGGGCACATCAATGTCTCCGCCCAAGGCTGCTTCGGTGAACGTAATCGGCAAGTTAATTGACAGGTTTGCGCCATCGCGACCAAATACGGGATGCGGTGCAACTGCGCATTGCACGAAGAGGTCTCCCGCTGGACCGCCGTTTCTACCCGGCGTTCCCTTGCCCTTCAGACGAATGCGTTGACCGTCAAGCACGCCCGCAGGGATGCGCACCTTTACTTCTCGCGCGCGTCGCTCGATTCCCGTTCCTCGACACGTTGCGCACGGATACTCGATCAACACACCGCGACCGGAGCATCGGGGGCACGGCGACGAGAACGCGAACGGTCCTTGGTTGTCTTCGACAACGCCGCGGCCGTAACACTCGGGGCAGCGTTGCGGAGTGGTGCCCGGTCGTGCACCGGAACCCGCACATCCCGAGCAATCGGAGTCGGCGGTGAGGTGGAGCGATGTCGTGATGCCATGTACTGCTTCCTCGAAACGCAGCGAAAGTGTTGCCTCGATGTCGCCTCCGCGACGAGGCCCGGCAGCACGCTTGCGCTGTCCGCCGAACATTTGGCCGAACAGGTCTCCGAGTCCGTCGCCACCGAAGTCGGACGGGTCGAAACGGAACGAACCGCCCCCCGGGCCGAATGCTCCCGGGCCCATCCGTCGAACTTCGTCATATTCCTTGCGTCGAGATTCGTCACCGAGCACGTCGTAGGCAGCGGAGACTTCTTTGAACTTCTCTTCTGCTGCCGCGTTGTTCGGGTTTGCATCGGGGTGGTACTGCCGCGCGAGCTTGCGGTACGCCTTGGTGATGTCTTTCGCCGAGGCGTCCTTGGCCACGCCGAGAACGGCGTAGTAGTCCTTTTCGAACCACTCGCGCTGGGCGGTCATCCCTTCACCTTCACCATCGCCGCGCGCAACACACGGCCCTTCCACTTATATCCGGTGCGCAACACTTCGGTCACCACACTCGGGCCGCCCTCGCCGTCCTCGTGCAACACCGCTTCTGCGAGTTCAGGATCGAATTCCTTGCCCTCCAGATCAAGTGCTTCGAGCCCCTGCTTTTGCAACGTTCCAAGCAGAGACGACCAAATCGGTTCGACGCCTTCGACACCATGAGCGACTGCGGCCTCACAAGCATCGAGCACGGCAAGCATCTGCTCGACGAGACGCCCACTGGAGCGATCCACCTCGTCGGCGAGCTGTGTTGCAGCGCGCTTGCGGTAGTTCTCGAAGTCGGCCTGCACGCGAAGCGCGATGTCCTTGAATTCATCGCGTTCGCGTCGCAGTATGTCGAGCTCGCTCTCCTCGATCGTCGACTCCGTCGACTCGTCAGTGGGGACGATCTCCGTCTCCTCGTTCGACATGACGACTACTTCTCGTCGACGATCTCGGCGTCGACAATGTCGTCATCGCTCGAGGTCTGACCACTCGCCGAAGTGCCGGCAGCGTTCGTGTCGCGGGCGGCAGCCTCGTACAACTTCTGGCTGAACGCTTGGCTGGCCGTCATCAACTTCTCCGTAGCTTCTTTGATCGCCGCAGAGTCGGTGCCCGCAAGCGCGGACTTGAGGTCGGCAAGCGGCCCTTCGATGGCCTTGCGCTCGTCTTCGCTCACCTTGTCGCCCTGATCCTTCAGGACTTTCTCGGTTTGGTACACGAGCGAGTCCGCGTTATTGCGAATCTCCGCCTCTTCACGACGCTTGCGATCCTCTTCCGCGTGCGCCTCGGCGTCCTTCACCATCTTGTCGATGTCGTCCTTGTTCAGCGACGACTGACCGGTGATGGTCATTGATTGTTCCTTGCTCGTGGCGCGGTCTTTTGCCGACACGTGCACGATTCCGTTGGCGTCAATGTCGAAGGTCACCTCGATTTGCGGAACTCCGCGCGGGGCAGGCGGCAGATCGACGAGTTGGAACTTGCCGAGCGTCTTGTTGTAATTCGCCATCTCGCGTTCGCCTTGCAACACGTGGATCTCCACCGATGGCTGCATGTCCTCGGCGGTGGTGAACACCTCGGTGCGTCGCGTGGGGATGGTGGTGTTGCGCTCGATGAGCTTGGTCATCACGCCACCCTTGGTCTCGATACCGAGC
>JAFMFC010000009.1 GCA_017856375.1 Ilumatobacteraceae bacterium
AATTTCAGTGATCCGTTGGTCGACTGTGTGGTCTGCAAGCGTCGTTTTCGAGAGGACCAGTTGGACGATCGTGACTGCCCGCAGTCGAAGAAGGGTTGCCAATTCACGGCGGCCCGCGCGTTCAATCTCATGTTCAAGACACACGCCGGGCCGGTCGAGGGTTCGGGTGCAGAGGTGTACATGCGTCCGGAAACTGCGCAGGGCATGTTCGTGAATTTTGCGAATGTCCTGCAGACTTCGCGCAAGAAGCCTCCATTCGGCATCGCGCAGGTGGGTAAGAGCTTTCGCAACGAAATCACGCCGGGGAATTTCATCTTCCGCACACGCGAGTTCGAACAGATGGAGATGGAATTCTTCGTTCCCCCTGCGGAGAGCGCGCAGTGGTTCGAGTACTGGTGCGAGGCGCGATTGAAGTGGTACCTGGATCTGGGCATTCCGGAGTCGATGTTGCGCGTACGCAAGCATGATGCGGACGAGCTGTCGCATTACTCGACGGGTACGAGCGACATCGAGTTCCTGTTTCCCTGGGGTTGGGGGGAGCTCGAGGGCGTGGCACAGCGCACCGATTACGACTTGAAGCAACACGCAGAACATTCCAAGCAGAAGCTCGACTTCTTCGATCAATCCACCAACGAGCGGTACGTTCCGTACGTGATCGAGCCTGCCGCGGGCGTGAATCGGGCGATGGCCGCCTTCTTGCTCGCGGCTTACGACGAGGACGTGGTCAACGAAGAGAGCCGCACCGTGCTCCGACTGCATCCGCGTCTCGCTCCCTATCAGGTTGCGGTGTTGCCGCTGTCCAAGAAGGACGAACTGAGCGGACTTGCGCGTCAGGTGCATCGTGACATCGCCAAGCGGTACATGACCGATTTCGACGAGACGCAGGCGATTGGCCGGCGGTACAGGCGTCAGGATGAGATCGGAACACCGTATTGCGTCACCGTCGACTTCGAGTCGCTCGAGGACAAGGCAGTGACGGTGCGAGAACGCGACACGATGAATCAGGAACGAGTCTCCCTCGATCGGTTGCTCGAGTACCTCGACGAGCGACTCGGCTCCTGAGCCGATCATGTATCTGGACGAGATTCTCGCCAGGCATCGCTCGAATGCGGCTGATGACGAACGGGACTTGGATCAACTGGTCGAGGCTGCACAGCGTGTGCCCGCGGCACGGGGGTTTCGCGATCGACTCCTGGTCGATTCATCGACTCATCTGGCCGTGATTGCGGAGATCAAGCGCCGATCGCCGTCAAAGGGCGATCTCAACGTGAATCTCGATCCGGGAAGTCTGGCGAAGGTCTATGAAGACCATGGCGCATCGTGCGTGTCGGTGCTGACCGACGAGGAGTTCTTCGGAGGTTCCCGCAGCGATCTGATCGCTGCTCGAGAGTCGATCGAGTTGCCCGTCCTGCGGAAGGACTTCACGGTGTCTGCTCAGGATGTCTGTGATGCGAGATTGATGGGCGCCGACTGTGTCCTGTTGATCGTTGCTGCACTTTCGCCGGCGGAACTCAAGTCTCTCCACCACCTTGCCGAGAATCTCGGGCTCGACGTGTTGGTCGAAATTCATGACGAACCAGAATTGGAGACGGCATTGGACTGCGGTGCTCGATTGATCGGAGTCAATCAGCGAGACCTGAAGACCTTTGCGGTGGATCGTGCCCGGGCGGTGCGTATGGCCCCGCTCATGCCAGCGAACGTCGTCAAGGTGGCGGAGTCGGGCGTGGTCGGGCCCGAGGACGCACGGGAGTTGCGAGACGCGGGTTACCACGCGGTGCTCGTTGGCGAGACCTTGGTTCGTGCATCCTCGCCCGGCGAGGCGTTGCGCACCCTGTTGGTCCCGTGATCCACGCCAAGAAGATGTCGAAGGATTAGTTTCAGGTCGTGTTCGTCAAGATTTGCGGCATCACGAACGAGTCCGATGCGTTGCTGGCCACGGCGATGGGGGCTGATGCCCTGGGCTTCGTGTTCGCCACGTCTCCTCGTCAGGTGAGTGTGCAGACGGTGCAAGACATCGTGAAGCGGCTTCCTCCCGAGGTGATCACCATCGGCGTGTTTCGCAACGAACACCCCACTCGGGTGATCGACATCGTCAATCAAGCGCGCCTGCAGGGAGCGCAGTTGCACGGGAGCGAGACGCCGAGCATGGTTCGCGAGGTGGCGGAACAGGTGAAGATCGTGTTCAAGGCAGTGGTCGCGGGCAGTCAGGAAGCCTTCGCCGCTTCGGATTTTTCGGCGGATGCGATCCTGCTCGACTCGCAAAACCCCGGATCTGGGATCGCATTCGATTGGTCGCTCGCCGACGACATGCCCCGAGGAACGCGATTGGTTCTGTCGGGCGGATTGACGCCGGACAACGTCGAGTCGGCGATTGCGGCTGTGCAGCCATGGGGAGTGGATGTGAGCACCGGCGTCGAGGCAAGCCCAGGTCGCAAGGATGCCGTCAAGGTGCGCCGCTTCATCGCCGCAGCCCGTAGCGCAGGTGAGGGCAACTTCGACGACCTCGTCTGAGTTCGGTTCGGACACTCCCGATACAGTCGGCTCATGCTTCGTGAGCCATCCACTGACGGTCGGTTTGGCGAGTTTGGTGGGCGTTTCGTTCCCGAAACACTCGTCCCTGCCTGCCTCGAGTTGGAACGGGCCTTTCATGATGCGTGGAATGATGCGCTCTTTCGCTCCGAGCTGAACGACCTGTTCGCGCAGTACGCGGGGCGTCCTTCGATCATCACGGAGTGTCACAATCTCGGTGCGCAACTCGGCATTCGCCTGGTGCTCAAGCGCGAAGACTTGAACCACACCGGTTCGCACAAGATCAACAATGTGCTCGGTCAGGCACTGCTTGCGAAACGAATGGGAAAGAAGCGCATCGTGGCGGAGACGGGTGCCGGTCAGCACGGTGTGGCGTCGGCAACCGCCGCGGCGCTGCTCGGGTTGGAGTGCAAGGTGTACATGGGCGAGAAGGACATCGAGCGACAGGCCTTGAATGTCTTTCGCATGCGGCTACTCGGCGCTGAAGTGGTTCCCGCCGTTTCGGGGAGCAAGACGCTGAAGGACGCCGTGAACGAGGCCATGCGTGATTGGGTGGCCACGGTCGAAGACACGTACTACGCCATTGGCAGCGTGATGGGGCCTCATCCTTATCCGTACATGGTGCGCATGTTCCAGAGCGTCATCGGAGAGGAGGCTCGCGAACAATGTCGCGCGTTGCTCGACGGCGCAGACCCGGAATTCGTGGTGGCGTGCGTGGGCGGCGGTTCGAATGCGATTGGCATCTTCTCTGGATTCGTGGACACGACGTCGCGCCTCATCGGGGTCGAACCCGCCGGCGGCGCGGCGGTGGGTCACGGTGTTCCGGGTGTCGTTCATGGCATGCGCAGTTACCTCATGCAGGACGAACACGGACAAGTCCAAGAGGCGCACTCGATCAGCGCCGGTCTCGACTATCCCGGGGTCGGCCCTGAGCACTCGTATCTCGCATCGATCGGTCGTGCCGAATACCCGAGCGTGACGGACGAAGAGGTGATTTCGGCGTTTTCCTTGCTCGCGCGAACCGAGGGAATCATCCCCGCCCTCGAGTGCGCACATGCGCTTGCGTGGATTGTGCGGACTGCTCCCGATCATCAGGGGAGTACGTATCTGATGAATCTCTCTGGTCGAGGAGACAAGGACGTAGCGCAAATGATGGAGATCTTGTCGTGACCAACCCACTTCGCTGATGGTTGGTCGTCTCGAACAACACCTCCGGAGTCGGCGAGATGCTGGACGCAAATTGCTGGTGCCGTACATAACGGGAGGCCTTCCCGGCTGGGAAGACGCCGTACGGATCGCCGCAGCTCACGGTGCAGACGCCATCGAGATCGGTCTTCCGTTTTCGGACCCGGTGATGGACGGGCCGATCATTCAGGCGGCGTCAGAGCAGGCGTTGAATGCCGGCGCGACGCCTGCGAGCATCCTCGATCAGGTTCGCAACCTCGACGTCGGCGTGCCGCTGATCGTGATGTGCTACTTCAATACGGTCCACGCGATGGGCTTGGAGCGATTCGCCGGTGCACTTGCGAGAGCGGGCGTGAGCGGAGCGATCGTCCCTGATTTGCCACTCGAAGAGGTCGGCGAATGGGCGGTGCAAGCGGACGCCAATGGCATCGAGACGATCCTGCTCGCGGCTCCCACCGCGCCTGATGAACGCCTGCCGCGAATCGTCGAACGCTCGCGAGGATTCGTCTACGCGGTGGGACTCCTGGGGGTGACGGGAGAACGTGCAGAGTTGTCGCGCACTGCGACGAACATCGCTCAGCGGTTGAAGAAGGTCACCGACCTGCCCGTCTTGATCGGAGTTGGTGTTAGCAACGCTGAGCAGGCTCGTGAGGCCGTGCGTGTTGCCGACGGGGTGATTCAGGGTGCGTCCGTGGTGCGTCGATTGATGGAGTCCGGTCCGGAAGAAGTCGGACGATACGTCGACGAGGTGCGTCGAGCAATCGACAACCCCGCTTAGATGTCGGTGCGATAGTTTTTTCGCATGCTCAAACCCGGTTCGCAAGCTCCGTCGTTCACGCTGCTCGATCAACATGGCAAGTCCGTGTCGTTGGAGAAGTATGCAAAGCGCAAGGTGCTCGTGTACTTCTATCCGAAAGCCGACACGCCCGGTTGTACGCAGCAGACTTGTCTCCTGCGTGACCTTGTCGACGAGATCGGGCGCACGGCAATCATCGGCATCAGTCCGGATGCCCCTGCCAAACAATTGAAGTTTGCTGCGAAGTTCGACGTGCCGTTTCCTCTCTTGGCGGACGAGGACCACCGCGTGGCCAAGGCGTACAAGGTGTGGAAGAAGAAGTCGATGTACGGCCGTGAGTACATGGGTATTGAGCGATCGGCGTTCCTGATTGACAAGGGTGGGGAGATCCTGCACTCGTGGTACAAGATTTCGCCGAAAGATACCGCTGCGAAACTGCTTGACGCATTGGGGGAGAAATGAAAAAGCCTGAAGATCTGATTCCGCATCGTGCGCCGTTCTTGTTTGTCGATGAAATAGTGCTCCTTGAGCCGGGGAAGAAGGCCACCGCGCGGTGGCACCTCAAGGGCGACGAATGGTTCTTCAGTGGTCATTTCCCTGGCCGCCCAACGTTGCCGGGTGTCTTGATGTGCGAGGCCATCGCTCAGACGGGTGCCTTGGCCATTGTGAGTGACGAGCGCTTTGCGGGGAAGTTGCCGCTCTTCGGGGGATTGGACGGGGCGCGTTTCCGTCGTCAGGTCGTGCCGGGCGACGTGTTGGAAATGACAACCGACTTGGTGCGGTTGTCCGGACGGGCGGGAAAGGGCAATGGAATTGCCACCGTCAACGGCGAGACCGCATGTGAATGTGAGTTGCTCTTCGTCGTAGTCGACTGAAGCTGTATCCGATCAGAGCGGCGACAGCACGATTGAACCGTTGTGCCCGCCAAATCCAAAATTGTTGGAGATGGTCGGCCCGGGAATCCATTCACGCGGATCGCCAACAACCAGGTCGATATTCATCTCGGGATCGACCGTCGACGTTCCACGTGTGGGCGGAATCAACCGCTTCTCGAAAGACAACAGGACCGAGGCGGCCTCAAGCGCGCCGGCAGCACCGAGAGGATGCCCGGTCACACCTTTGATCGAAACAACCGGCGTTTGATGGTTGCCGAAGACGGTGGCGATCGCTTGTGACTCAGCTTGATCATTCAATGGCGTGCTCGTTCCATGCGCATTGATCTGTTTGATCTCGTTAGGAGTGAGTCCGGCGTCTTCAAGTGCAAGATGCATGCAACGCGCTGCGCCGGTGCCGCCCGGCGAGGGAGCGGTGATGTGGTGGGCATCGGCATTGCTTGCTGCACCGAGTACTTCAGCGATGATCCTCGCACCTCGTTGTTGAGCTAGGTCCATTCGCTCGAGCACGAAGACGGCCGAACCTTCACCCATTACGAATCCATCTCTTGCCTGATCGAACGGCATGCTTCGTAGCGTGGAAGAAATTGCGGTCATGTTGGCAAATCCGGCGATAGCGGTGACTGTTCCCGCCGACTCTGATCCGCCGGTTATCACGGCATCGCACATGCCCCAGGCAATCTGTCGTGCGGCATTGCCAATGGCATGAGTCGCTGCGGCACACGCAGTGCAAACGGTTTCGGCAGGCCCTTGGAATCCGTAGCGCATGGAAATGGAAGCACCAGCTGCATTGGCCATCATCATCGGGACAAGAAATGGCGAAACCCGGCGCTCACCCTTCTCGACACGCACGATCACTTGCTCTTCGAGTGTGTGGAGTCCACCGATTCCAGTGCCGAAGATCGTTCCAATACGCGTGCGGTCGTAGGGAATCTCACCGGCTTGTTCGAGGGCTTCGTGGGCCGCTGCCAAGGCGTACTGCTCGACGCGATCAGCACGACGGGCGTCCTTTGGTGAGTCAAACCAAGGAGATGGATCCCAATCAACAATTTCAGCGCACTTGGTTCCCGTAAGGGCGGGGCCAAGGAGCCCTTGCCAAAACGATTCCTTGCCGATCCCGCAGGGAGCGACGACTCCGTATCCGGTGATCGCTACACGATGGCCGGCACCTCGCATTGCGGGATCAGCCAGCCTTGGCGCTGACGAGCGCGAAGGCCTTTCCCACAGTGTCCACGCCTTCGAGATCCGATTCCGGAACCTCGATGCCGAACTCTTCTTCTAGTGCCATCACGAGCTCGACGAGGTCGAGGCTGTCGGCGTCGAGATCCTCGTTGAACTTGGCCTCAGGGGTGACCTTGGCTGCATCGACAGACAAGACATCCACTGCACACTTCACGAAACGATCGAACAACTGCTGGTCCATGAACCCTCCTGCGGTAATCGCGATATCTTAGTTGGCGCGGTGGATCGAGGGGGGAGTTCAGTGTCCCATGCCAAGACCGCCGTCAACAGGAATGATCGCGCCGGTGATGTAGGCGGCACCCGGTCCCGCAAGAAAGTGAACGACCTCGGCGATCTCTGCTGGTTGGGCCATGCGTGCGAGTGGTACGGCTTTCAGCATCTCTTCTTTTCGAGCTTCGGAAATCGCCGCTGTCATATCGGTTTCGACGGGGCCTGGGGCCACAACATTGACGGTGATTTGACGAGAACCAATTTCGCGAGCAAGTGAACGAGCCATGCCGACGAGCCCTGCTTTGGATGCTGCGTAGTTCACTTGGCCGGGTGAACCAAGCATCGCTACGACACTCGACATCAAGATGATGCGTCCTTTGCGTGCTCGCAGCATCCCTTGTACGGCACGTTTCACGATTCGAAAAGTGCCAACCAGGTTTGCTTCGACCACGCGAGAAAACTGATCTTCGGACATGCGCAAAATGAGTGTGTCATCGGTGATGCCCGCATTGGCGATCAGAACTTCCACGGGGCCGAATCGTTCTTCGATTTCCTTGAAGGCCTGTGCAACCTGATCTGGGTTGGTGACATCGCATTTCACGGCGAAGAAATCGCTCGGCGGTGGCGAACTGTTGTAGGTGATGGCGACACGATCGCCGGATTCGGCGAATGCTTTGGCGCAAGCGAGTCCAATGCCGCGGGATCCGCCGGTAATCAAAACGACCCGCCCCAAACTGTTGTCTGCTGCATCGCTCATCGTGAAGAGAGACCCTTTCCGTTCCAGCGCATGATCGCACTTGCTGCCGTCATGCCTGCACCGAATCCGACCATCAGCACGAGATCGCCTTTGGCCAAACGCCCTTTGTCGGCGGCATCAAACAAGGCCAAGGGGATGGACGCTGATGAGGTATTGCCTGTTTCCTGCAGGTTGATCGCAGTCTTTTCCATTGGGCATCCCAGTCGATCACACGCGGACTCGATGATTCGAATGTTCGCCTGATGGGGAACGACAAGCGCGATGTCATCGATGCTGATTCCCGCGCGTTGCAAACTCTTCTCGGCCGAGTCCACCATGATGCGGACCGCGCGTCGAAACACCTCTTTGCCGTCCATGTGAATGTGGCCGCCAACTTCGCAATAGAGGAGTGGCTCGGCTGAACCGTCAGCATCGATGTCCCAGGCGAGCAGATCGTTGCGACCTTCTGTGGCTTCCAACACTGCAGCTCCCGAACCGTCTGCGAAGAGGATCGCGGTGTTGCGATCCGTCCAGTCCACGATGCGGGAAAGCGTGTCGGTTCCGATCAGCAGCACCGATCGGGCACCGATGGCGATCAGCCCACTGGCGACGGTGAGTCCGTAGACGAATCCCGAGCATGCAGCGTTGACGTCGAAGGCCCCGCAGCGCAATCCCAGTTCGTTTTGCACCGTTGCAGAGGTGGCCGGAACCGTTCGGTCAGGAGTCGTCGTAGCCAGTACGACGGCATCGATTCGCGTGGGGTCGATACCGCTCATGGCAATGGCCTTGCGCGCGCTCTCCACGCTCAAGCTGGCGGTCGATCCACCGATGTGGCGTCGGGAGATGCCCGTTCGTTCACGAATCCATTGGTCCGAGGTGTCCATGGTTGCGGCCAGGTCGTCGTTCGTGACGACTTTGTCTGGCAACGCTGTTCCCCAGCCAGTCAGTGCAAACCCTGGCACGTTGACGTTTACGCTGGGCACGTCACGACACTAATCAGTGAGTGCGAAGCCACGCGATTGGTTGATGAGCGGTCACGCGCTCGCCGTCGACTGCAATGAACGACTGCACCACGCCATCGAACGACGAACGCACTTCCGATTCTCCTACGTGGCCGATGACCTGACCGACGGAAATACGCGAACCGGGGGAGACGGTTGAGTTTGGCGTGAATACACCGGCTGCTGGCGACACCACGAGTCGTTCCATCGCGAAAAGGTGCTCGCCCTCGTGAGCAGTGATGGTCGTCGGCGTTGTCGAAGGAGCGAATTCACCAAGCCATTCGAGCAAGTGGTCGAGATCCTCCGGCGTGGCAACACTGATGGTGCGAGCACCATCGACCGTTCGCTTCGCCATGCCCGTGAGAACGCCTCCCGGACCGAGTTCGATGAAGCTGGTGATTCCCTGTTCGGCCATTGCAAGCAGGGAATGTTTCCACCGCACCGGTGAGGACAACTGGGCCGACAAGAGCGAACTCCATTCAGCAGCTTCTTGATGTGCCCGGGCATCGACGTTTGCCACGACGGGAACCTCGGTATCACGAAGGCGGGCATCAGCGATCGCGTCGCGAAGTCGATCACGAGCCGATGTCATGAACGGGGTGTGAAACGCGCCGGCCACGGGGAGTGGCATCACCTTCTTGGCACCAAGTTCTTTCGCGTGTGTTGAAGCAAGGGCAACTCCATCGATGGAGCCGGCGATCACCACCTGTCCTGGCGCATTGAAGTTGGCCACCCACACTTCGTTGTCGGCACGTCTGCACGCGACCTCGACATCCTCGTCGTCCAAACCGAGCACTGCGGCCATCGTTCCAGGCGCGGCGATCCCTGCTTCATGCATGGCGCTGGCGCGCTCAGTGACGAGTCGCAATCCCTCGTCAAAACCAACCGAGCCCGTCGCGGCTAATGCGGTGTACTCGCCGAGGCTGTGCCCGGCACAAATTGCCGGCTCGATACCCAACCTTTCGACCGCGTCGAGGACCATGAGCGAGGCGACGAACGTCGTGAGCTGTGCGTTGCGCGTGTCCTTCAGAGCGTCGGCGTCGGCATCGAGGAGCAAGTGTGCAACATCGCGACCGACGATTTCAGACGCTTCGCCGACGAGCTCCCAGCTCTCATGGTCGTGCCATGGTCGCCCCATACCGGGCCTCTGGGATCCCTGACCGGGAAAGGTGAAAGCAAGCATTCGCCGCCAAGCGTAGAACTTCGCATCAGTGGGTACGCTTCTTCACCCCATGCGGTCTCCTTGACCGTTCGGGCCCGAGTGGCGGAATGGCAGACGCGACGGACTCAAAATCCGTTGTTCGCAAGGGCGTGTGGGTTCAAGTCCCACCTCGGGCACTGATTGTCAGTAGCGAAAAGATTTCGATGGAAACCGACATGATTTTCAGATCCTCAACACGACTCGTGGAGCGCCGGTTGCGTCGTGCGTCGTCAACGCTGCGCGAGAAGTCCAGCGAGTTGAGCATTGCGCTGGAGCAGTTCGACGTGATCGAGGATGAATTCAATGAAACCGAAGTTCGCGCACTGGTTTCGGAGACTCCACTGGCCGAGCACGAACACCGGGAGGTTCTGCGTCACCGGGAGGCCATGAACAGACACATCGAGGCACTCCGCATGGAGATCGCGGAACTTCAACGAGAACAGGATCGCCTGCTCGATCAGCTACGCAAGTAAGTTCGGGGCCATGATGAGGCCTCGCTCGTTCAAGGATCCGTCTTGAAGATTCTCGCCCTCGACGGAAACTCGCTGGCGTACCGAGCGTTCTTCGCTCTGCCAACCGAAATGGCCACCGTCAGTGGTCAAGTGACGAACGCCGTCTTCGGCTTCGTTACCATGCTCACCAATCTGGTCAAAGAGCAGAAACCCGACGGCTTGGTCGTGGTGTTCGACAGACGCGAGAAGACGTTCCGACACGAAGCGGCACCTGAATACAAGGCGCAGAGAGAGTCGCAGCCGGACATTCTGTATCAGCAACTGGAGATCATTCGCGAAGTTCTCGGCGCCCTGGGAATCCAGGTGTTGGACAAGGCGGGGTTCGAGGGCGACGACCTGATCGCCACCGTGGTGGAACGTGCCAGCGCGATCGACTCGGAGGTCATCGTGGTGACGGGCGATCGCGATGCGTATCAGTTGGTCCGTGATCCTCATGTCAAGGTTCTCTACAACAAGCGTGGCGTCACCGATTACGCGCTGTACGACGAAGCGGGGATCTTCGACAAGACAGGTGTGACACCGCGTCAGTATCCCGAGTACGCAGCAATGCGCGGTGACACGAGTGACAACCTCGAAGGAGTGCAGGGTGTCGGTGAGAAGACGGCCGCCAAGTTGATGGCGAAGTACGGCTCGTTACTCGCAATTCTCGACGCCGCTGACGAGCAGACACCGAAGCTCGCCGCATCCCTCAAGGAGGGAAGACAACGAGCATTGCGAAACCTCGAGTTGATGACCTTGCGGCGTGATGTGCCGATCGAACTCGACTTGCAGTCGCTTGCCCCTCGACCCGATCTCGTCAAGGCCCGATCGTTGTTCAACGCGCTCGAGTTCAAGACTCTCACCCAGCGGGCACTAGACGCATTTGCCCGGTTCTCGGACGAACCGCTTCCGGCCGCCGAGCCAACCAAGAGGGCTCGCGGCACCACGTCTTCCACCACACGAAGAATCGACAATGTCGAGGAAGCCGTCGCCGTGTTCGAGCAATGGTGTGAACTGGATCGAGTCACGATTCTCTTGCCCGACGGAGGCGAAGGCGGAATTGCCGTTGCCGATGACCGAGGCAATGGTGTGTGGATCGTCGCTGAAGTTGCGGCATCGTCTGAAGTGATCGACGCTGCGTCTCGCATCAAGGCGATGGTGGGACACGACTGCAAGTCGGTGCTGCGCTGGCTGCTCCGGGGTTCTGGTGCCCTTCCGCGAGTCGAGTTCGACACGCTGGTCGCCGCGTATCTCATCGATCCGGCCCTCGGTCAGTCCACACTGGGAGAACTTGCTTCACGTTTCGTCGACGAACATTTGCCGTCCACTGAATCGGACGGTGGCCAGTTGGACTTTGGTGGGGCCAGTGAGACGCGGGCTTTGGCTTGGGCTGAGCATGCGTCGGTTGTCATACGACTGACGTCTGCGATGAAAGTTGCGATTGAATCCATTGAAGCAACCAAATTGCTGGAGGAGATCGAATTGCCGTTGATTTCCGTGTTGGCACGTATGGAGCACATTGGCGTAGGTGTGAACCGGGAGCGTCTCCAAGAAATCAATGCCCATTTGGAAGCAGAAGTCGCCAAGTTGCTGACCACCATTCATCTGGCAGCTGGTAAGGAGTTCAACGTGAACTCACCAGCTCAGTTGAGACAAATTTTGTTCGAGGAGCGAAAACTCACACCCGGCAAGAAGACCAAAACCGGGTTCTCCACGGATGCCGCGACGCTGGAGAGACTCCGCGACGAATGGCCCGAGTTCATCGACCCGCTATTGCGTTACCGAGAGTTGGAGAAGCTTCGATCGACATACGGAACAGGACTTCTCGAGGCAGTCGCCACCGATGGACGCATTCATGCAACGTTCAACCAAACGGTGGCTCGAACGGGTCGACTCAGCAGCGATGCTCCGAACTTGCACAACATTCCCGTGCGTTCGGATGAAGGCAAGGTGTTTCGAGAAGCATTTGTGCCGTCCGAGGGATGGCAACTTTTGGTGGCGGACTACAACCAAATCGAATTGCGATGTATCGCTCATCTGGCTGCTGATCCCGGACTCATCGATGCGTTCAACAAAGGTGAAGACATCCATCGAACTACGGCAGCTCGTGTCTTTGGCATCGCAGAATCTGATGTGACGGCAGACCAACGTTCACAGGCGAAGATGGTCTCCTACGGGTTGGCATACGGCATGGAGGCGTACGGCTTGAGCCAACGTTTGGCGATCGGCGTCGATGAAGCGGCAGGAATTCTCGACAGCTACTTCGGCGCGTTTCCAAAGGTTCGTCAATACATGGATGACGCGGTCGCCACAGCGCGCAAGCGTGGCTACACGGAGACCCTGTTCGGTCGCCGACGTCCCATCCCTGAACTGAACTCCGACAATTTCCGCATCCGGCAGGTGGGCGAGCGTCAGGCGATGAACGCAGGCATTCAAGGTTTGGCGGCCGACATTTTTAAGATTGCGCTCGTCAGAATTCAGGAGACACTCGACCAACTTGGAATTCGTAGTCGTCTGATTCTGCAAGTGCACGATGAAGTGATCGTGGAGTCGCCCAAAGCGGAAATGAAAAACGTTGAACGAGAGGTACTGGCTGCTATGCGTGGCGCCGCAAAGTTGCTCGTTCCACTGGAAGTCAATTACGCGTGGGGAGATTCGTGGGCCACAGCGAAGAGTTGAGCGATGCAAAGACGGTCAAACCCTCGAATGAATTGGATCACGATCATTGGTTCGAGCCGTTGGCCGAACACATGGGTTCTGCGTACCTGCGTTACTCGTTTACAAAGGGAACCTTGCAAGAAGTGGACGCTCTCGAGCGGTTGCTTGACTTGTCGCCGGGCATGTCGATTCTTGACATCGGGTGCGGTCCTGGGCGTCATGCATT
This sequence comes from Ilumatobacteraceae bacterium, assembly GCA_017856375.1. GTDB lineage: Bacteria > Actinomycetota > Acidimicrobiia > Acidimicrobiales > Ilumatobacteraceae > UBA3006. Next base: position 13,169 of record JAFMFC010000009.1, read on the forward strand.
GGAGTTCGCCCGACGTGGCTATCGCGTAACAGGAATCGACATATCTGAACGATTCATTGAGATCGCCACCGATGCTGCTCGAGCTAGTTCGCTCGGAGCTTCCTTCATCCGACACGACGCACGGGATTTGCCGGCACAGTGGGAAAGTTCGTTCGATGTGGTCGTATGCCTCTGCCAGGGTGGATTTGGCCTGATGGTCGAAGACGGGGAGGACGAGCGGGTGTTTGCGGGTGCGGTGGCGTCGTTGAAGCCGGGCGGCTCAATCGCACTTTCGGCGTTCAACGCCTACTTTGCCGTGAAGCACTTTGCCGAAGCCCACTTCGATGCCGGTCGGGGGCTCAGCACCGAATCCACTGAGGTCCGGGATCTCGAGGGTCGGGCGATGGCCACGACGTTGTGGACAGGTTGCTACACGCCCCGGGAATTGCGTCTGCTCGCACAGCGACACCTTCTTGAGGACGTCCGTATTCATGGAGTCGAGCCGGGCGCGTATGGGGAGGCTGAGCCGTCGCTCGAACTGCCGGAGTTCCTCCTGCTGGCCCAACGGGCGAGCCAACCCCACTGATAGCGTTTCCTCTGCTTCATCGCCGATGAGGCTGCCCTCGGGCATCCATCTCTCCTATCCACCGAAAGCATCACCGTGACCGATCTTCAGACCCTTCAATCCCCGCCCATGGGCACCTTCGACCAGGACGGCAACTACACGCCGCGCAAGGTCACCGAGCGGGATCTCACCCAGCCGTTCGAGGAAGCAATCAAGGGAACCCTCGTCGAATTGAAGGAGGGTCAGCTCGTCTCGGGAACGGTGGTTCGGGTGACTAAGGATGAGGTGTTGGTCGAGATCGGCTACAAGACCGAGGGCGTGATTCTTGCTCGCGAGCTGTCGATCCGCAATGACATCGATCCTTCCGAAATCGTCAAGGTCGGCGAGAAGATCGAGACGCTCGTTCTCACCCTCGAAGACAAAGAGGGTCGTTTGTTGCTTTCGAAGAAGCGCGCGCAATACGAACGCGCATGGGGCGACATCGAGAAGGTGAAGGAGCAGGACGGCACCGTTGAAGGTCTCGTCATCGAAGTCGTCAAGGGTGGCTTGATCGTCGACATCGGCTTGCGCGGATTTCTTCCCGCTTCACTGGTCGAATTGCGACGCGTGCGCGATCTGACGCCGTATATCGGTCAGAAGATCACCGCCAAGATCCTCGAGCTCGACCGCAACCGCAACAACGTCGTGCTCTCGCGTCGAACTCTTTTGGAACAGAATCAGCGTGGCGCACGTGATGAGTTCCTCACTCAGCTAAAGATTGGCGAAGTCCGCAAGGGACGCATTTCGAGTGTCGTGGCGTTCGGTGCATTCGTCGACCTCGGGGGCATGGACGGGCTCATTCACGTGTCCGAGTTGTCGTGGAAGCATGTCGACAATCCGAGCGCAGTCGTCAATATCGGCGACGAGGTGACGGTCAAGGTTCTCGAAGTGGACATGGACAGGGAACGCATCAGCCTTTCGCTGAAGGCAACCCAGCAGGATCCGTGGCAGGAGTTCGCCAACGGACACCAGGTCGGTCAGTTGGTTTACGGTCGTGTCACCAAGCTCGTTCCGTTCGGCGCATTCGTTCAAGTGGGCGACGGCATCGAGGGTCTCGTGCACATCTCCGAGATGTCAGCCCACCATGTCGAGGCGCCAGAACAGGTGGTCACGCCCGGTGAAGAACTGTGGGTGAAGATCATCGATCTCGACCTGGCTCGCCGTCGTATCAGCCTGTCGATCAAGCAGGCCGCCGAGGGTGGCGAATTGGCCGAGGAATACCGCGGTCAATTCCAGATCGACGAGCAGGGCAACTGGGTCGGCGGCGACGACAGCGCCCGCGAAGCGGCGTGGTCGGAGTACTTCGAAGGCTCCGGCGAGGCTGCCACGGGTGGCGAGAACCAGGCCTGATCGCTCCAGTGCGCACTGCGCATTGATCACCACATGATCCTGATCGGACTCACGGGCGGGATCGGTTCCGGGAAGTCGACTGTCGCTGCACTCCTGCGCGAGCTTGGCGCAGTGGTCATCGACGGCGATCGGGTCGCGCGGGATCTTCAGCAACCAAACTCTGCCGCATTGGGGGAGATCGGTGCTTCGTTCCCCGGGGTAGTCGACGATTCAGGGGTGCTCGACCGCCCGAAGCTTGCGGCCATCGTGTTCGCCGATTCAACGCGCTTAGCCGAACTGAATCGGATCATGTTGCCCCGCATCCACGCCGAGATCGAACGGCGAATCTCCGAGCATCGGGATAGTGACGACGTCGTCGTTCTCGATTTGCCCTTGCTGGCCGAAAATCCGCGGAGTGATCTGGACGGCGTGATCGTGGTGGACGTTCCCGAAGACCTTGCTGTTCGCCGTTTGGTCGAATCGAGAGGAATGGACGAAGCCGATGCTCGGGCTCGAATCGCGCGGCAAGCATCGCGCGAGGATCGGCGCAAGATCGCGGATCAGTTGATCGACAATTCGGGGGGAACGGAAGATCTTCACGCTGCTGTTCGCGAGGTGTGGGAGTGGGCCTCTCGACTCTCGCCGAGATCGGCTTGACCATGGCAACAGGTGAGGCCACACGCGGTCGTTTCAAGGTGGTCTCGGAGTATCGACCGGCAGGCGATCAACCCAAGGCGATTGCCGAGCTCTCGGAAGGCATCGAGAAGGGTGAACGGTTCCAGACGTTGTTGGGCATCACCGGATCGGGCAAGTCAGCAACGATCGCCTGGACCATCGAGCAGGTGCAACGCCCGACACTGATCCTTGCGCCGAACAAGAGCCTTGCTGCCCAGCTGGCGCAGGAGATGAAGGAGTTCTTTCCCGAGAACCGCGTCGAATATTTCGTGAGTTATTACGACTATTACCAGCCTGAGGCGTACATCCCCTCGAGCGATACCTTCATCGAAAAAGACTCATCCATCAACGACGAGATCGATCGCCTGCGGCACTCGGCAACTGCCGCCTTGTTGACTCGGCGCGACACCATCGTGGTGGCATCGGTCTCGTGCATCTATGGAATGGGTAATCCCGAGGAGTATCGAGGCAACTTGCTCGAGTTGCACGTGGGCGTCGATTACGACCAGCGATCGATACTCCGTCGGCTTGTCGATTTGCAGTACGACCGCAACGATGTCGCACTTGGTCGGGGCTCATTTCGGGTGCGTGGCGACACCGTGGAGGTGCAGCCCGCATACGAAGAAACCGTGACACGAATCGAAATGTTCGGGGACACGGTGGAGAGGTTGACTGTCGTCGATGCGCTCACGGGTGAAACGTTGAGCGAGCACCAAGAGATGGTTATCTTTCCTGCCACGCACTACGTGGCAGGTGACGAGCGGATGAAGCGTGCGATGAAGGGGATCGAGGATGAATTGCGTGAGCGCCTGCAGTATTTCGAGGCGAACGGCAAATTGCTCGAAGCCCAGCGACTGAAGATGCGTACGCAGTACGACCTCGAGATGATGGCAGAGGTGGGCTTTTGCAACGGCATCGAGAACTACTCACGGCACATCGATGGACGTTCGGCGGGGGAGCCTCCGTTCACGCTCCTCGATTACTTTCCCAAGGACTACATGGTGGTGATGGACGAGAGCCACGTCACCGTGCCACAGCTGCACGGGCAGTACGCCGGCGATCGGAGCCGTAAGGAGACATTGGTCGAGCACGGATTTCGCCTGCCATCGGCAATGGACAACCGACCGCTTCGATTCGAAGAGACGATGAAGCGGGTTAATCAATGCATCTTCTTGTCGGCAACGCCTGCCGACTTCGAATTGAAGGTCAGTGATCGGATCGTGCAGCAGATCGTTCGCCCCACCGGACTCGTCGATCCAGAGGTGGTGGTGAAGCCGACCAAGGGTCAGATCGACGACATCATCGAGCTGGTGAACGCCAAGGTCGAGGCTGGCGATCGCATCCTGATCACCACGCTGACCAAGAAGATGGCCGAGGACCTCAGCGATTACTTGATCGAGCAAGGGCTCCGTGTCCGGTATCTCCACTCGAACATCGACACGATTCAACGAATCGAAATCTTGCGGGCCCTGCGTCTCGGCGAGTTCGACGTCCTCGTCGGCATCAACCTGCTGCGCGAGGGCCTCGACCTGCCCGAAGTCTCGCTCGTGGCGATTCTCGATGCCGACAAGGAAGGTTTCCTGCGCAGCGAAACATCGTTGATCCAGATGATCGGTCGAGCCGCGCGAAACGTCAATGGCCAAGTGGTGATGTACGCCGACAAACAGACGAAGGCCATGGAAGCGGCGATTTCGGAGACGGCACGGCGACGGGCCCTGCAGATCGCCTACAACAAGGAACACTCGATCGATCCGCAGACCATCCGCAAGGCGGTTGGCGACATCCTGGACGTGCTTCGCCCGAGTGAGGGAGTCACTGCTCCGGGCAAGGCTGAACGACAAGGTCGCGAGCGAGCACGGGTCGTGGCCGATCTGAAGGCGCTGCCTTCGTCCGAACTCGAGCGACTCGTCCTGACGCTGGAGGAAGAGATGAACCAGGCTGCGAGCGAATTGCGCTTCGAATACGCGGCGAGACTTCGTGACGAGATCAAGGATCTTCGTCGTGAACTTCGCGATGCCCGCTGAGGGCTCGGTATTCTTCACGAGTGGCGAGCACCAAGAAGTCCAAATCTGCGAAGGCCACGAAGTCGGCTGCCCGTCACCAAGCTGATCGAATCACTGTTCGCGGCGCGCGGGAACACAACCTCAAGAACGTCAGTCTCGAGATCCCGCGCGATCGACTGATCGCGCTGACGGGACTTTCTGGTTCGGGAAAGAGCAGCCTTGCCTTCGACACGATCTACGCCGAGGGTCAGCGTCGCTATGTGGAGTCTCTGAGTGCGTACGCACGCCAGTTCCTCGGACAGATGGACAAGCCCGATGTCGACGTCATCGAGGGATTGTCCCCGGCAATCTCCATCGATCAGAAGACGGCTTCCAAGAATCCTCGGTCAACCGTTGGCACGATCACCGAGGTCTACGACTATCTCCGTTTGTTGTGGGCGCGCATCGGCGTCCAACACTGCTGGAAGGACGACACACCGTTGTCCCGGCAAACGCCACAGCAGATAGTCGACCGAATTCAGGAACTTCCCGAGGGAACTCGATTCCAGGTGTTGGCTCCAATCGTGCGGGGTCGTAAGGGTGAGTACGAGTCGTTGCTCGGCGACTTGGTATCGCAGGGCTTCACTCGCGCGAAGATCGACGGAGAAACCGTAGAGATCTCGGAGTTCCTCAAGCGCGACACGAAGTTGGCCCGCTATGAGCAGCACGACATTGACGTGGTTGTTGACCGCTTGGTTCGCAAGCCGTCCATTCAGCGTCGACTGACGGACAGTTTGGAGACGGCGCTCAAGTTGGCCGAGGGAGTCGCTGCCATTGAGCTGATGGGCCCAGATGGAACATCGGGTGAGGTGATCTCGTTCTCGCAGCACATGGCGTGCCCCAAATGTGGCTCGAGCTTCGAGGAACTCGCTCCACGAAACTTCTCGTTCAACAGCCCGTATGGGGCGTGTGAAAGCTGTCTCGGTTTGGGAACACGTTTCGAGGTCGATCCGGAACTGGTCGTACCCGATCCCGAGCTCTCAATCAACGAAGGGGCGATTGCGCCGTGGAGATCGGCACATACCCAGTACTTCACACGAATGTTGGAGGCTGTCGCGGAGGAGTTCGGCATCGACATGGACCGCAAATGGTCGAAGCTTTCGGAAAAGCACCGGAACATCGTGATGAATGGCGCAGGCGATGCGCTGATGGTCAAGTACCGCAATCGATATGGGCGAACGCGGGAGTATTCGACGTCGTACGAAGGTGTCGTTCCGTGGATCAAGCGTCGCCACGAGTCTGCGGAGAGCGACTATTCGCGTGAACAATTCGAGAGTTACATGCGCGAGGTGCCATGCAGGAAGTGCAAAGGTGCTCGCCTGAAGCCGTCTTCGCTTGCCGTCCGCGTAAACGGCAAGAACATCAGCGAGGTGTGCGACCTCTCGATTGGTGCCTCTGCGAAGTTCCTGGAGACTCTCGAGTTGGGGGATCGCGATCGCATCATCGCCGAGCGCGTGGTGAAGGAGATCAATGCACGTCTCGGCTTCTTGCTCGATGTCGGTCTCGATTATTTGACGCTCTCGCGTGCCGCGGCGACACTTGCCGGCGGCGAAGCCCAACGCATCCGTCTGGCAAGTCAGATCGGTTCGGGCTTGGTGGGCACACTGTACGTGCTTGACGAACCAAGTATCGGTTTGCACCAGCGCGACAATCACCGATTGATCGAGACCTTGATCAGGCTGCGTGATTTGGGCAACACGGTGCTCGTAGTGGAACACGACGAGGACACGATTCGTGCAAGCGACTGGGTGGTGGACATCGGTCCGGGTGCGGGAGAGCACGGTGGCGAGGTGGTGTACAGCGGACCGGTTCCTGGCATCGCCACCTGCAAGGAGTCAATCACCGGGCAGTACCTCTCCGGTAAGCGAAGCATTCCTGTTCCCGAGAAACGCCGTGAGCCGGGCAAAGAGTCGATTCAGGTGCGTGGTGCGCGCGAGCACAACTTGAAGAACATCACCGTGCGTATCCCCCTGGGCCTGTTCGTCGCAGTTACCGGCGTCTCCGGAAGTGGGAAGAGCTCGCTCGTTCGGGACATCTTGCTACCTGCGCTGATGCAGAAGATCTATAAGTCGAAGGATGCACCGGGGCGACACACCGGTGTGGATGGCGTGCAGTTCATCGACAAGGTGATCGACATGGATCAGTCGCCGATCGGGAGAACCCCGCGATCGAATCCGGCGACCTACACGGGCGTGTTCGACGACATCCGCAAACTCTTCGCGACCACGCCGGAGAGCAAGATTCGCGGGTACATGCCGGGCCGCTTCAGTTTCAACGTTCCCGGTGGACGTTGCGAAGCGTGTTCAGGTGACGGAACGATCAAGATCGAAATGCATTTTCTGCCTGACGTTTACGTCCCCTGTGAAGTCTGCAAGGGAGCCCGCTACAACAGGGACACGCTGGAGGTGACGTACAAAGGGAAGAACATCTCGGACGTCCTGAACATGCCCATCTCCGAGGCCGTCGACTTCTTCGCCAACCAGCCTCGAATCGCACGACACCTCCAGACCCTGCAGGACGTCGGTCTCGGGTACGTGCGGTTGGGGCAACAAGCACCAACACTTTCGGGAGGTGAGGCGCAACGAGTGAAGTTGGCAGCCGAACTTGCCAAGCGTTCGACCGGACACACCATGTATCTGTTGGACGAACCGACGACCGGACTGCACTTCGAGGACGTTCGACGTCTGTTGACGGTTCTTGCCCGTCTAGTCGACCAAGGGAACACGGTGTTGGTCATCGAGCACAATCTGGATGTGATTAAGACCGCCGACTGGCTCATTGACCTCGGGCCCGAGGGCGGTGATCGCGGTGGCGAAATCGTCGCTGAGGGAACGCCAGAGTTGGTCGCTCGGCAGAAGGCCAGCCACACGGGTCGGTTCCTGGCCCCGCTCCTGAAATAGTGGTCTTGTCGTGATCACCAAACCGACGGGAACGATTCCCGACAAGCCTGGTTCGTACCAGTTTCGAGATGCCCATTCGCGAATTATCTATGTCGGCAAGGCGAAGAATCTTCGTGCTCGTTTGGCCTCGTACTTCGTGAGTCCTGAGCAGTTGCATCCGCGGGTAGCGGCGATGGTGGAAACTGCCGCCTCGGTGGAGTGGATCGAGGTTCGCAACGAGCTCGAGGCAGTGATGTTGGAGTATTCGCTGATCAAGGAGCACCGTCCGCGGTTCAACATCCGGATGCGCGACGACAAGAGCTATCCGTTTCTTGCCCTTTCGATGGAAGATGAGTGGCCCCGTGCCTATGTGATGCGGGGGAGACGTCGCAAAGGAAACCGATACTTCGGTCCCTACGCCCATGCATGGGCTATCCGCGAGACCCTCGACCTTCTACTTCGTTCTTTCCCGGTTCGAACCTGTTCGCCCTCGAAATATCGTCAGCATGAACGTCTCGAGCGCCCCTGTCTCTTGTTTCACATCGAGAAGTGCAGTGGACCGTGCGTCGGGGCAGTAACGAAAGACGCCTACCGCGAACATGTCGAGCAACTGATCCGTTTCCTCAACGGAAATGGCGAGGAAGTGCGCAGTCGCCTTGAGCGAGAGATGACCGAAGCATCGTCGAACCAGGACTATGAGCGCGCTGCAGTATTGCGAGACCGTCTTGGCGCGGTGGCCAAGGTGCTCGAGAAGCAACAGATGGTGGCAGGGTCGGACGAGGATTTCGACTTGGTGGGGGTGGTCGAAGACGAACTCCAGGCCGCGGTGCAGTTGTTCCACGTTCGACATGGACGCGTGGTCGGACGCAATGCTCACATCGTTGACAAAGTCGAAGACACTACGACTGCCGGACTGATGGAACGAGTCATCGAAGGTTTGTACGAGGATGATCCGGCACTCGGAATACCTCCGCTGATCCTGACATCAGATGAACCATCCCAGGTTGCCGAACTGGCAGCGTGGTTATCGTCGAGGGCCGGTCGTGTCGTCGAGGTGAGGGTTCCCTCACGCGGAGCCAAGCGCGATCTGTTGCAAACGGTGAAAGTGAACGCGAAGGAAGATCTGCAGCGAACACGGCTGAAGCGCTCCAGCGATCACAACGCCCGCAGCAAGTCTTTGCTGGAACTTCGGGATGCGCTGGAGTTGCCCTATGCGCCCTTGCGCATCGAGTGTTTCGACATGGCCCACCTGCAGGGCACCGATTACGTCGGGAGCATGGTGGTCCTAGAGGATGGTCTCCCGAATCGACGCGAATACCGGCGATTCAAAGTGAAGAACGTGCCCGGCAATGACGACTATGCCGCGATGCAAGAGGTGCTTACCCGCAGATTTTCGGCGTATGTCGCGGAGCGGGAAGAAGTTAACGACAACAAGCGGCGGAAGTTCGGTTATCCACCACAGTTGCTTCTCGTGGACGGTGGCAAGGGTCAATTGAACGTGGCGGTCCAGGTTCTCGAGGAACTTGGGCTCGAGTCGGAGATTCCTGTTGCTGCTCTCGCCAAGGAGTTCGAAGAGGTGTTCGTTCCGACCAAGAGTGAGTCGATTCGTATTCCCCGTTCCTCAGAGGCGTTGTACATGTTGCAGGTCGTTCGTGACGAGGCGCATAGATTCGCGAACACCTTTCATCGCGAACTGCGTCAGAAGCGGATGACGCGTGGCGCGCTCGACGGTATCGAGGGTCTGGGAGAGCGCCGTCGCAAACGATTGGTGGAGAGCTTCGGGGGAGTGCGTGGAGTGAAGGCAGCATCGCTGGAAGACCTGCTCGCTCTTACGTGGCTCCCCGAAGACATTGCCAGAGCCGTTTACGAACATCTCCATCACTAACCTTTGTCACTGTGGCTGACATTCTCCTGATCGCCGGGATGTCCGGGGCGGGGCGTTCGCAGGCGGCCGACGACCTCGAAGATCTCGGCTGGTTCGTGGTTGACAATCTTCCCATCTCCTTGATCGACAAGGTCGTCGAACTGGCTGACTCGACGTCGGCAAACCAGCAGCAGCTGGCCTTGGTCGTCGGGGCAGCAATGCAGCAAACCGATTCGGTGGAGGTCGTGCAACGACTCCGTCAGTCCGGCCACCGAGTGCGTGTGTTGTTCATGGACGCGGCCAATTCCGAACTCGTTCGTCGATATGTGCAGACAAGGCGCAAGCATCCATTGGCTCATGGTGAAATGAGTGTCGAAGAGGCGATTGTCACCGAACGACGGATGCTCGAATCTGTGAAGGGTGCGTCCGACGTCGTGATCGACACGACGGGGATCAACCCTCACCAATTGAAGAACAGGATCGTCGAAATGTTCTCGCTCGACGATTCGGAGACCATGCAGATCTCTATCGTCTCGTTCGGATTCAAGCACGGGATCCCTATCGATGTCGACTTGGTGTTCGACGTGCGGTTCATTCCCAATCCGCATTGGGACGAAAACCTCCGACCGCTGAGCGGTCTTGACGACGCGGTGCGCAGTTTTGTGCTCGATCAGCACTTGACCAAAGAATTTCTCGATCGTCTCCTGGGGATGCTGGAAATGCTGATTCCCGCATACCGCGAGGAAGGCAAGTCGTATCTTTCTGTTGCGATCGGATGTACCGGAGGTCGGCATCGGTCAGTGGCGGTGGCAGAGCGGCTCGCTGACCGCTTGCGAGAAAATGGGCATCGACCACGAACGACCCATCGCGACTTGCAGCGTTGAGGATGTTGATCCTCCGTTCAGGCGATGGGACGTGGACTACTCTTTGACTCCATGACTGACAAGGTTCGTGTAGGTATCAACGGTTTCGGCCGCATCGGCCGCAATTTTTTCCGCGCCGTCCAGGCGGCAGGAGCAGACATCGAGATCGTCGCGGTCAATGACCTTGGCGCGGTCAAGACAATGGCCCATTTGCTCAAGTACGACTCGGTATTGGGAATTTTGCCCCAGCAGATCACCGCTGCAGATGACGCGATCATGATCGATGGAAGACCGCTGAAGGTGCTGCAGGTTCGCGATCCGAAGACGCTCCCATGGAAGGACTTGGGTGTCGACGTAGTGATCGAATCCACCGGGTTCTTCACCGAGAGGGAGAAGGCGGCTGCCCACCTCGAGGCAGGTGCTCCGGTGGTGGTGGTGTCGGCGCCGTCTGCGGGGGCAGATGCCACGTTCGTCTACGGCATCAATCATCGTGATTTCGATCGAAGCAAGCACCAGGTGGTGTCTAATGCGAGTTGCACCACCAACTGCTTTGTGCCCATGGTCAAGGTGCTTGATGATGCGTTCGGGGTGGAGAAGGGTCTGATGACCACCATCCATGCGTACACGGGTGACCAACAACTGGTCGACGGTCCGCATTCAGACCTACGACGAGCTCGTGGCGCAGCCATCAACATCACGCCAACCGGAACGGGAGCTGCACGCGCGACCAGTCTCGTGTTGGAGTCGATGAAGGGCAAGCTCGACGGCACCTCGTTGCGGGTTCCGGTTCCGACCGGCTCGATCACCGATTTCGTGGCGGTGCTCAAGACCTCGCCGTCCAAGGAAGAGATCAATGCCGCATTCAAGGCTGCAAGTAGCGGCGAGTTGAAGGGCGTACTGGAGTACACCGACCAGCCGATTGTTTCGAGTGACATCGTGACCAATCCGCACAGTTGTGTGTTCGACAGCGAGCTGACCATGGCGATGGGAAATCTCGTCAAGGTGCTGGGGTGGTACGACAACGAGTGGGGTTACTCGAATCGACTCGTCGATCTCGTTTCCCACATCGGTTCCACGAAATAGATCCCGGTCGTCAATCCAATGTCAGCGCAGGTGCCGGTACTTGAAGATCTTGGCGATGTGCGTGGGAAAAGGATTCTCGTTCGCACGGACTTCAACGTTCCGATGTCTGGTCCCGACGAAGATCGACACATCACGGACGACTTCCGGATCAGGGCCGCTCTGCCAACCATCGAATGGCTGCGGGAACGAGGTGCCATCGTCGTGTGTGCCAGTCACCTCGGTCGACCAAAGGGGACTCCTTCCGCCAAGTATTCGATGGCGCCAGTCGCCAAGCGCCTCGCTGAGTTGGCCCCCGGTGTCGATTTGCTGGAGAACCTGCGCTTTTCGCCGGGGGAGGAAGGCAACGATGACGCCTTCACACGCCAGCTCGTTGCGGGGTTTGATCTGTATGTGAACGATGCTTTTGGGGCCGCGCATCGGGCGCACGCTTCGATCGTGGGGCCGCCCCGAACGTTGCCGTCGGCCGCCGGTCGTCTTCTCCAGCGTGAAGTTGAGGTGCTCGGCGGATTGCGTGAGTCGGCAAAGCGCCCGTTCGTTGCGGTGTTGGGCGGTTCGAAGGTGAGCGACAAGCTGGGAGTGATCGAAGCGCTGATCGAGCGAGTCGACGAGCTGTTGATCGGTGGAGCAATGTGCTTCACATTCCTCGCGGCTCTGGGGAACACCGTCGGCGATTCGTTGTGTGAGCCAGATCAGATCGAACATTGCCGCAAACTGATGGCAAAAGGTGTGTCGATTCAGCTCCCCGAGGACATCGTCGGTGTCGACGCTTCCGGAGAATACGCCACATTCGGGACGCGTTTGCCACAAGGCGCTAAGGGTTTCGACATCGGTCCGGGTACTGCTGCGCGCTTCTCCGACGTGATCCTTGCCGCGCGCTCGGTGTTCTGGAACGGACCGATGGGCATGTTTGAAGACCCGCGATTCGCAGCTGGTACTCGCACGGTCGCCGAAGCAATGGCCGAGACCAAGGCGTTCACCGTGGTTGGTGGAGGAGACTCGGCAGCGGCGCTCGCAGAATTTGGTTTTGACGACGATGTCGATCACGTATCCACGGGTGGTGGTGCATCGCTCGAATTTCTCGAACTAGGAGATCTGCCGGGTCTCGCCGCATTGAGAGGAGCTCCCCGTGTCCGATGAAACTTTCGTCAGGTCGAGCAATCGACGTCCGCTCATCAGCGGCAACTGGAAAATGCACCACAATCACTACGAAGCGATTCAGTGCATCCAAAAACTTGCGTATCTCCTGACCAAAGATGATTACGCCATGGTTGATGTTTCAGTTCATCCGCCTTTCACGGACATTCGGAGTGTGCAGACGCTCATCGATGCTGATGAATTGCGCATTCAGTTGGGCGCACAAAATTGCTACTTCGAAGAAAAGGGTGCATTTACCGGCGAGGTGTCACCCTCTTTCCTTGCGAAGCTCGGTGTCCGCTACGTCATCGTTGGTCACAGCGAGCGGCGCGAGATTTTTGGAGAAACCGACGACATGGTGGCTAAGAAGGTCGCTGCGGTGTTCAAGCTCGAAATGACACCGATCCTGTGCGTGGGTGAAACACTGCAGGAACGGGAGTCGGGTCAGACATCGTCGAAGGTGCTGGGTCAGGTCCGTGAGGGATTGGCTTCGATCAAAGCAGAACAGGTAAGTGAGATGGTGATCGCTTACGAACCGATCTGGGCAATTGGCACAGGTCGAACGGCAACCGCCGGTGATGCCCAGGCGGTTATCGGTGCCATTCGCGCGACCGTCGCCGAAGTTCATGGCTCGAGAGCGGCGGAGCGGGTTCGATTGCAGTACGGCGGCAGTGTGAAGGCCGCGAACATCGGTGAATTGATGTCACAGCCCGATATCGACGGAGCCTTGGTGGGCGGGGCCAGCCTCGATCCGGCCGAATTTGCCCGGATCGTCCAGTACCGACTTCGTCCCGCCTAGGAACTCCTTGCTGGTAGTTTGAGTCCACCACAAGGCACTCGGCCTTGTGGCGCGGATTCGGTCCGCAGAGTCGACGGGGAGGTCGATTGATGAGACAGCGCATGCGTTTCGCTCGTCTCGGTGCAATCGTCGCTGCGGGTGCTTTGGTGCTCGCTGCGTGCGGTGGTTCCGATGATGAAACAGGCTCAGGCTCCAGTGGTGAGGGCTGCGGTGGCAGCGGAACACTCGTCTGGGCCCATGAGCAAGAGCCAGGTGACTTGCACCTGGATGACCCAGAGAATGGTTTGACGATCACTGCCTGGATTCGTACCGGCATGTGGGAAGGCCTCTTTGGCGTCAGCTCGAAGACCGAGTTTTATCCGCGTTTGCTCGCTGGTGAGCCGGAAGTGGTGACTGCTGACGACGGTTCGGTGACGGTGAACTACACCTTGCGTGAGGGTCTGAAGTGGTCCGACGGTGACGACCTCACCGCAGACGATGTCAAGTACACCTACGACATGGTGATGGCCAAGGACGCTGCGGACGAGTACATCTATCTTTTGAGTGACCGAACGGGTCTGGACACGATCACTGCCTTTACGGTGACCTCGCCGACACAGTTCTCGGTCACCTGGAGCGCGTTCTTCGCTGGTTGGAAGGCCTTGTTCGGTGAAGTGCATCCGATGCACGTTTTCCCTGCAGATCCGGCTGAGGCCGCTGCTGCGGAAAACGATGCGTTGCGCACCTGGAACCAGGGCGGCACGGTGTTGCCGTCGTCTGGTCCACTCGTGTTCTCGGAGTGGAACAAGGGTGTGAGCATGTCGCTCGTGTGCAACCCCGAATACCACGGTTCGACCAGTCCAGATGCGGTGAATACCGGCAAGGCACTGGTCGATGGTGTACAAATCAACTTTGTCCCGGACACCGATGCGCAGATCAACGCGCTGAAGTCTGGCGAAGCCGACATCATCATGACCCAGCCGCAGTTGGCGTTCGAAGAGTTCGGCACCAATGAGGAGTTCACCGTTGCGTCCTCCGCTGGTCCGGTTTATGAGCACTGGGGTCTGAACCTGTTCAACACCCACCTCAAGAAGCCGGAAGTTCGCGAGGCACTTGCCTTGGCGATGGACAAGGGCGACGTGATGGAAGGTTTGTACACGCCGCTGTTTGGGGACAGCCTGCCGGCCGAAGGTTTGGGCAACGTGTACTGGATGAGCAATCAGGGTGACTACTCCGATGCAACGACCGAGGCTGGTTACGGTCAGGGCGATATAGCGGCCGCCAAGGCCAAGCTCGAGTCGGCAGGTTATGTGCTCGGCGACGATGGCATCTACGCCCACCCCACTGACGGAGTCCTCTCGTTGCGAGTGGGTACCACGGGTGGCAACAAGCTTCGTGAGCTTCAGCAGCAGCTGCTGCAGGCCAAGTTTAAGGAAGCTGGTATCGACATCGTCATCTACAACCAACCGGGTGGTGAGTACTGGGGTGCTCAGCCGTTCAACGAGGAAGCGCTGAAGTGCGCCAACTCGGGTGGCAAGGAAGGTGACTGCAACGTCTGGGACATCGCTCAATTCGCTTGGGTCGGTGGACCATGGCCGGGCGGACAGTCCGGTGTGTTGCGCACGGGCTCTGGCAACAACATTTATGGCTTCGCCAACGCGGAGTTCGATGCCAAGGCCGACGAGTGTGACGCCACCATCGATGACGCTGAGCGCGCAGCTTGCTACAACGAGTTGAATCTCTACGCGGTCACGCTGCAAAAGGACGCCCAGACGGGTCTGTTCATGCTGCCGATCACGCAGAAGCCCTCGTTCTATGCGGTGTCGGCAACACGCCTCGCCTCCTTCGGCGTGGCGCCTGATGCCAACAACGCTGGTCCGTTGCTCAACGTTGCGGACTTCAAGAAGAACTAGTTCTTCGAGGTAGAGAGGGGCCCTGGGCAACCAGGGCCCCTTTTGCCGTTTCGGACTAGATTTTCGTTCGTGTTCGATCGCTTGGGGAGCGAGATGTCGTGTTGACCTATGTCATACGTCGCGTCCTGTCGACCATTCCCCTTTTGATCGGGGCGATGTATCTGGTGCACGTCGGCGTCTCCGCGACGAGTGATCCACTCGCAAGTTTGCGTCTTTGTCTCCCGCGTTGCCAGGAGGGTTACGACCGAGTAGTGGAGATCTACGAGCTCGACAGAAGTATTTGGGTTCGTCCGTTTGCCTGGTTCGGTGATGCCATTCGGGGTGATTTCGGCAAGAGCGAGGCGTTGGGGGAACCCGTCGGCAATGTGCTCCTCGAACGTGGTCTGAACACCGCGATGATGGCAATTCCGGCGTTCCTGATCTCCGCACTCTTGGCAGTGTTGTTGTCGGTGTATTCCGCTCGTCGCCAATACAGCAAGACCGACTATGTGTTGACAGGTTTTTCGTTTCTTGGTCTCGCCCTGCCGACGTTCTTCGTCGGACTTGTACTCCAAGTGTTCTGGGGCGTCTGGTTCCCTCAGTGGACTGGCATGAAGCCGTTCTACACGGGCTCGATGCGAACGGGAAGTGTCCTCGAGTTGCTGCAAAGCATCACACTCCCGGTGTTGACACTCGTCATTGTGAGTGTCGCTGCCGAGAGTCGATTCGGCAGGGCGAACATGTTGGAAATCATCTCCAGTGATTACGTGCGAACTGCTCGCGCCAAAGGCCTATCTGAAAGTCGGGTGATCTGGAAGCACGCTCTGCGTAATGCGATGATCCCGCTGGTGACGCTGTGGGCTCTGGACTTTGCCGCGTTGTTAAGTGGATCCGTGATCACTGAGACGATATTTTCCTGGCCGGGCCTTGGCCCTGCCTTTGTGATCGCCCTCACCAAACCCGATCTCGACTTGGTGATGGGGATCACGATTCTTGCTGCAGTGATTGCCATTGTTTTCAACCTCATTGCTGACCTCTTGTACGGATGGCTCGACCCGAGGATTCGTTTTGACTGATCTGGTCGACGTCAATTCCCGCGAGGGTTTGGGAGCGGAATCGCTTTCGTTTGGACGCCTCGCCCTGCGCAGATTCGTTCGTCACAGGCCAGCAATCGTGTCTTTGTTCCTGTTGATCCTGATGGTTCTGGCGTTCTTCTTTGCCGGACGACTTTCGAATTTCGCCTTCGATGCGGTCGATGTGACGAAGCGGTTGGAAAACCCATCCCGTGAACATCCCTTCGGAACCGATGAGATTGGCAGGGATCTCTTTGTCCGTACCATGCTCGGTGGGCAGTATTCGGTTCGGGTGGCCCTGCAAGTTTCCCTATTGGCAACGGCAATCGGCACCATTCTGGGAGCGATAGCCGGCTATTTCGGGCGTTGGGTGGATACCGCAATCAGCCAAATGATCAACTTGATTTTGATTGTGCCTGCGTTGATCGTGCTTGCGGTGTTTGCACAACGTTTTGGCGGATCGCCTGTGGGACTGGCGCTGGTGTTGTCGGGTCTGCTCTGGACGCGCATCGCGCGTGTCGTGCGCGGTGTGGTTATGCAATACAAGGAGCAGGAGTTTGTTCTCGCTGCAAAAGCCGTAGGAGCAAAACCAGGAAGAATCGTCGCCCGCCACATCCTGCCGAACGTCGTTGGCTCGGTGCTGGTGGAGATCACACTGCTTCTCGGAACAGCCATCGTCCTCGAGAGCACGTTGTCATTCCTAGGTTTGGGCGTACAACCGCCGATTCCCACGCTCGGAAACCTCATTCAACAGTCGAAAGGTGCGATCGACGATGCCCCGTTGCGTGTCCTCCTGCCGGGATTCTTCGTCGTCTTCTTCGTTCTCTTCATCAATTTTCTGGGTGATGGCTTGCGAGATGCTCTAGACCCACGGAGTAAACGTCAATGACGTTCCTTCTGGACGTGAAGGGACTCAATGTGCGATTTCGCACCGAGTTCGGCTTGGTGCATGCAGTTAACGAGGTCTCATTCAGTGTGTCCAAGGGGGAGACCCTGGCGGTGGTGGGTGAATCGGGGAGCGGTAAGTCCGTTACGGCACTCGCCTTGATGCGACTTCTGGATCGAACTGCGCTGATCGATGGCGAGGCCTCTTTCGAGGGTGTCAACTTATTCACGATGAGTGAGAAGGAGATGCAGAAGATTCGCGGGGCCCGTATCGGCATGATCTTTCAGGATCCGATGACAGCGCTCAATCCGGTGTTCACGGTGGGGGATCAGATCGCCGAGGTGGTCCTCATTCACCGTGACTGCACGAAACAAGAGGCCAAGACGAGAGCAATCGAAATGATGGGTCTCGTTGGCATCCCCGATTCCAGGCGCAGGGTGGATCAATACCCGCACGAGTTCTCCGGCGGAATGCGTCAGCGCGCCATGATCGCTATGGCCATCGCCAACTCGCCGAGTTTGCTCATCGCCGACGAGCCGACGACCGCTCTAGATGTGACGGTACAGGCTCAGGTGATGGAGGTCATCAGGAGCGTTCAAGAATCGATCGGTCTGACCGTGATGTTGATCACGCACGATCTCGGTTTGGTCGCGGGGTTTGCTGACAGGATTCAGGTGATGTACGCGGGACAACTGGTGGAAACAGCCGAACGTGACCGAATCTTCTACGAGACACGTAATCCCTACACGAGAGCGCTGCTTGATTCGATTCCGTCTCAACTAGGCGTTCCCGGAACTGAGCTGAAGACGATCGGCGGTAATCCCCCTAGCCTGTTATCGCCCCCTCCTGGTTGTTTGTTTCAGCCACGTTGTGTGCATGCAACGGAAGATTGTCGGATGACTCGTCCTGAATTGAAATCAGTGGGGCAGAACCATCTTTCTCGTTGTCTTCGATCCTCTGATCTGGGTGTATTGCGATGAGTGAACCCATTCTTCGTATCGAGAACCTCGTTACCAAATATCCAATTCGAGCGGGCCTGCTACGTCGCACTGTTGGTCACGTTCATGCATTGAACAACGTGAGCATCGACCTCATGCCTAAGGAGACCCTCGGGGTGGTCGGAGAGTCGGGATGTGGGAAGACGACGCTGGGACGATCCATTCTCCGTTTGGTCGAGCCAGATTCCGGACGAGTCATGTACGGGGGCAGTGACGTCTTGACGGCGAACAGCTCCGGATTGAGAGGTCTGCGCAAGGATCTGCAGATCGTCTTTCAGGATCCCTATGCGTCTTTGAATCCACGTTTGCCCATCAACGAAATCGTTGGTGAGCCGTTGGCCGTTCATGGAGTCACCAAAGCGGAGCGGCGGGCGAGAGTGGGGGAAATTCTTCGGGAGGTGGGTTTGCTTCCGGAGCACGGAAACCGTTACCCGCATGAATTCTCTGGTGGCCAACGGCAACGAATCGGCATTGCTCGAGCATTGATCCTCAATCCTTCGGTGTTGATCCTCGATGAGCCGGTGTCGGCGCTCGACGTGAGCATCCAGGCGCAGATTCTCAATTTGTTGCGTCGGATTCAGCTGGAAAAGCAGATTTCAATGATCTTCATTGCGCACGACCTCTCGGTCGTGCGCCACGTGAGTGACCGTGTGGCGGTCATGTATCTCGGACGCGTGGTGGAAATCGGTGATCGAACGTCGCTGTACGAGAATCCGAAACACCCGTACACGGCTTCGTTGCTCTCCGCGGTTCCGTTAGCCGATCCGGTCACTGAGCGTTCTCGAAAGCGAATCGTCCTGCAGGGTGATGTACCTAGCCCCGCCCATCCACCATCTGGATGCGAATTTCGAACCCGTTGTCCCATCGCACAGGAGCGATGCGTCACCGAACGACCCGCGATGCAGTCGATGGAGGGAGTGAGCGTGGCGTGTCACTTTCCGTTGGGTCGAGATGAATCACTGGTATCTCGACTGAATCGTTAGTAGGTTCGCACTGAGATTCGTCAAGTTGCTCCTACTTGGTGTCGGTTCGTTCATCATGACAGCCGTCGCCGTGTTGTCCATTCAGTCGGGGAATGTGGCTTTCTCTCTGCTGTGTGGTGTGTTCACAGTTCTTGGAGTGTGGAGTTTCGGAACCTTTCCATTGGGCTTTTGCGTGGTTGAGAAGGGAATTCAAGTTGAACGTCCAATCGGCGCTCGGACGATTGAGTGGCGCGAGATCACTCGTATTTCACGGATGCCTGGTCCTTTTCGCTGGAGTGAAGCGCCAAGCGGCCGTCGAGGAGTGACGAGACAAGCCGGAACACTGATGTTGGTCGTTGGTCGGCGTCGTATCTCTATCAGCAGTGTTAAGGAGCCAAGCGATCTACGAGATGAACTGATTGCTGAGGCTCGCCAGCAGGGTGTCGAGGTGATGCCCGCGGTGTTCGGCAGCGAGTGGTCGAGCTGACCAGACGGTAGGATTTTGATGTGCGTTCCGTGATTGTTCTCATCACCTTGGTCATCAATGTTCTCTCACTGATTGGCATGGTGGTAGGAGTCCTTTTGCACAGCGGCCGTGGTGGCGGCTTGAGTGACATGTTTGGTGGAGGAGGTGCTACCGCACTTGGGTCGGCAGCAGCGGAACGGAACCTCAATCGCATTACCGGTGCAATCAGTCTCGTTTGGCTGTTCACGGTGGTTGCGCTCGGCATGTTCCTCGTGTAGCGAGGCGAGGGCGTAGATAGCATCACCTGCACGTCGAAGTGGCGAAATTGGCAGACGCACCAGCTTGAGGGGCTGGCGCTCGA
>JAFMFC010000057.1 GCA_017856375.1 Ilumatobacteraceae bacterium
ATGGGCAGCGTCGTCGAAACCACCGGGATGGTGGTGATGAGCGGAGGAATGGTTTGGAAAGCCGTCGGGTTGACCGCCACCACGGTGGTTGCCGAGCCGGAAATGTCGGTGGCGCACGAGACGAGGCCGAGCGAAATCGCGATGGCGATCGACGCGTGGACGGTGGCTTTCATTTTCGTGGAGAGGGGGCTCTTCATCGCCTCACAACAGTAGGCGAGACGCGGCGGGGGACCCGCCGTCAAGCGAGTGGTCTGTCGCTTGCCCGAATTGGGCTCGGCAGCGCAGATTCGCCCATGAGGAATTCGTCCACCGCTGCCGCGCATGCCCGACCTTCGGCAATCGCCCACACGATCAAGCTCTGTCCCCTGCCCATGTCGCCTGCAACGAACACCTTGTCGACATTCGTCTGATACTCATCGCTGCGAGCGACGTTGCCCCTCGCATCAATCGAAACACCCAATTGTTCGAGCCAAGAACCCTTTTCTGGCCCCACGAACCCAAGTGCGAGTAACACCAGATCCGCGGGCAATGTACGTCGCGTATTTGGAACCACTTCGAACGAACCGTTCCGCAACTGCACTTCGTCAAGTTCAAGCGCGCTCACACGACCGTTTGCACCAATGAAACGACTAGTACTCACCCCAAACAACCGCTCGCCACCCTCTTCGTGTGCAGAAGAGGTGCGCAAGACCAAACTCCACTGTGGCCACGGATTCGATGCAGCACGAGAGGTCGGCGGTTCAGGCATGATCTCGAGCTGCGTCACCGAGGCCGCACCCTGGCGATGTGCCGTGCCGAGACAATCGGCTCCGGTGTCACCACCTCCGATGATGATCACATGCTTGCCGCTCGCCGAAATTCGAGGTTCGACAAAGTCGCCCTCCTGCACTCGATTCGCAATTGGCAGGTATTCCATCGCCTGATGTATTCCGTCGAGTTGGCGACCCTCCGCGGGAAGGTCACGCCACATGGTGGCTCCACATGCGAGCACGACGGCATCATGTGAATTGACCAAGTCATCAACAGAAATGTCTCGACCTACTTCGGTGTTGGTGCGGAAATGAGTTCCTTCTAGACGCATCTGCTCGAGTCGACGGTCGAGATGTCGCTTTTCCATCTTGAATTCCGGGATGCCATAGCGCAAAAGTCCGCCGATTCGGTCGGCCCGTTCGATGACGGTGACTTCGTGGCCGGCACGCGTGAGTTGCTGGGCAACCGCGAGCCCGGCTGGCCCCGAACCCACTACCGCCACTCGCTTCCCCGTCGTCGTCGAAGGCAACACCGGCTGCACCCAGCCCTCCGACCACGCACGATCAATGATCTCAAGTTCGACCTGTTTGATGGTCACCGGATCCTGGTTGATTCCGAGCACACATGCCGACTCACACGGCGCAGGACAAAGCCTTCCCGTGAACTCGGGGAAGTTGTTCGTGGCGTGCAACCGTTCGATCGCTTCTTGCCAATGCCCGCGGTACACGAGATCGTTCCAATCTGGAATCAAATTTCCAAGAGGACAACCGTTGTTGCAGAACGGAATCCCACAGTCCATGCATCGTCCTGCTTGGGTCTCCAATTCCTTGCGAGGAAACTCCTCGTATACCTCACGCCAATCATGCACGCGCAAAGCAACCGGCCTGCGTTTCGGGCCGGTACGACCCCACTTAATGAATCCGGTTGGTTCACCCATGTTGACTCGCCATCACTCGTTGCCATGTTTCTGCATCACTTGCTCCACTTGACCGAGCATCATCGAGAGCCTTCATCACGCGCGCATAATCGCGTGGCATGACCTTGCGGAAGCGAGTACTCAATTGCGCCCAGTCACCGAGGATTCTTGTTGCAAACGGTGAACCGGTGGCCGCAATGTGACGCCCCAAGCATTCCTTCAACCAAATGAAGTCTGAGTCGTCAAGATCGACGACATCGACCATTTCATAATTGACTCGTGCGCCAAAGCCACCATCAACATCGAGCACGAACGCGACTCCACCTGACATGCCGGCGGCAAAGTTGCGACCCGTTGGGCCGAGCACCACCACGCGTCCGCCAGTCATGTATTCGCAACCGTGATCACCGACACCTTCGACCACCGCGAGAGCACCGGAGTTGCGTACGCAGAATCGTTCACCGACCATTCCGTTGATGAACATTTCGCCCGAAGTTGCTCCGTATCCAATGACGTTTCCGGCAATCACATTCTCCTCAGGCGCAAACGATGCCGTAGCCGATGGTTTGATCACAATGCGTCCACCCGACAAGCCCTTTGCGACATAGTCGTTGGCGTCGCCGGTCAGCTCGATAGTGATGCCCTGAGGAATGAACGCACCGAGGCTCTGTCCAGCCGATCCAGCGAGTTTCAAACGAATCGTGTCTGCGGGAAGTCCTGCTCCACCCCAGCGACGAGTGAGATGACTTCCCAACATCGTGCCAACCGAACGATTGACGTTGGTCACGTCCTTTTCGACAACGACTGATTTCCCCTCATTCAGCGCTTCGGCACATTCCGCAATCAACTGATTGTCGAGTGCGGATTCGAGTCCGTGATCCTGAGTGGCACTGCAGTGCAGCGTTTGGCCATATGGATTCTCGGGCACTGCAACGATCGGCGTGAGGTCGAGACCATGTGCTTTCCAGTGGTCCACGGCCTCCCGAACGTCAATGGCCTCGACGTGACCAATTGCCTCTTCGAGAGAACGGAAACCGAGCGAAGCAAGAATTTCTCGAACTTCTTCAGCGATGAATTCGAAAAAGTTAACCACGAACTCTGGCTTGCCGGAGAACCGCTCCCGCAATTCAGGATTCTGAGTTGCAATACCGACGGGGCACGTGTCCAGATGACAAACGCGCATCATCACGCATCCACTCACCACCAGCGGGGCAGTTGCGAATCCGAACTCCTCTGCGCCGAGCAATGCTGCGATGACGACGTCGCGACCGGTCTTCAACTGACCATCCACCTGCACCACGATCCGATCGCGCAGACCGTTTAGCAAGAGAGTCTGTTGAGTTTCGGCAAGACCCAGTTCCCACGGAACACCGGCGTGCTTCAGCGACGTAAGCGGGCTCGCACCCGTCCCTCCATCGTGGCCGGAGACGAGCACCACATCGGCCTTCGCCTTGCTCACCCCTGCCGCCACTGTTCCAATACCGACTTCTGCGACGAGTTTCACGTGCACGCGAGCCAATGGGTTCGCATTCTTCAAGTCGTGGATCAATTGTTTGAGATCTTCGATCGAATAGATGTCGTGATGCGGTGGCGGACTGATCAGGCCGACGCCGGGAGTTGAGTACCGCGTCTTGGCGATCCACGGATACACCTTGTGCCCGGGGAGTTGCCCGCCCTCTCCAGGCTTCGCACCTTGGGCCATCTTGATTTGCAGATCGTCGGCATTGACCAAGTACTCGCTCGTCACGCCAAAGCGCGCCGACGCAACCTGCTTGATCGCCGAACGCTTGGAGTCGCCATTGGCAAGAGTTACGTAGCGTTCTGCGTCTTCGCCACCCTCACCGGTGTTGCTCTTTGCCCCGAGGCGATTCATTGCTATTGCCAGAGTTTCGTGCGCCTCTGACGAGATCGACCCATAGCTCATCGCTCCTGTTGAAAATCGTTTGACGATCGCCGACACAGGCTCCACTTCATCTACCGAGATTGGTTGCCGATCGGAGTTGAGAGAAAACAAGCCTCGGAGAGTCGCCAATTTGCGTGACTGATCATCGACAAGTTGCGTGTATTGCTTGAAGATGTCGTATCGACCTGATCGTGTGGAGTGCTGCAATCGATAGACCGTCTCCGGGTTGAAGAGGTGATACTCACCTTCTCGACGCCATTGGTATTCACCACCCAGCTCGAGTCGGCGATGGGCGCGGATCGACTGGCGATCCGGATGCGCAATGCGGTGACGACGGCGAATCTCCTCCGCAATCTCATCCAAGGTCACGCCACCCAAACGCGAAACCGTTCCGGTGAAATACATGTCGACCACTTCACGACTCAATCCGAGTGCTTCGAAAATCTGTGCGCCGGTGTAGGACGCCACGGTGGAGACACCCATCTTCGACATCACCTTGAGCAAGCCCTTGCTGGCTGCCTTCATGTAATTCTTCACGGCTTTCTTGGGATCCATCCCATACAGCCCGAATTGAGTCGCCTCATCGAGATCGGCGGAAACCACCATGTCTTCGATCGACTCGAAGGCAACGTAGGGATTCACTGCGCCAGCGCCGTAACCGATGAGCAGTGCCATGTGATGCACTTCTCGCGCATCACCGCATTCGATGATCAACCCCACCTTGGTGCGCTTCTTCTCGCGAATCAGGTGGTGATGCACTGCCGAAGTAATGAGCAAAGACGGAATTGGCGCATAGATGCGATCCGTCGCTCGATCAGACAACACGATCAAGCGAGCACCTTCGTCGATCAACTTGACCGTTCGACGTCGAATCTCCTCGATCGCCCGAGCGAGACCCACCCCTCCATCGGCCACCGGGTACACGCAGTCCACCACCTCGCAACGCAGGTGTGGCTTCGCGCGTTCGTCATCAATATGGATGATCTTGGCCAACTCGTCGTTGCTAATGATCGATGAGGGGATCGTCAGCTGCATGCAGTTGGTTGGGCCTTCGTGGAGCAGATTGCCCTCGGGGCCAACCGTGCTGGCCAGTGAGGTGACGATTTCTTCACGGATCGCATCGAGCGGCGGGTTGGTGACCTGGGCAAACAACTGTTGGAAATAGTCGAACAACAATCGGGGCTTCTCGCTCAACACCGCTATCGGCGTGTCCGTGCCCATGCTGCCGATCGGCTCCATTCCCTGTCCCGCCATGGGCGCAAGGATCAACTTCAATTCTTCGTTGGTGTAGCCAAACACCTGTTGCCGCTTCAACAGGTCATCATGGCTGACGAATTCGTGCTCACTCTCAGGAAGATCCTCGAGGTGTGTCATACCTTCGGTCAACCACTTCGCATATGGTGCCGACTCGCCTAGGCGACGCTTGATCTCCCTGTCAGGAACGATTCGACCCTCGGCGGTGTCGATCAACAGCATCTTGCCTGGCTGCAGTCGACCCTTGCGCACGATGGTGGACTGATCGACATCGACTACACCCACTTCGCTAGCAAAAATCAGCAAGTCGTCATTGGTCAACCAAAAGCGACCGGGGCGCAATCCGTTGCGATCGAGAACTGCACCAATTTGGGTGCCATCAGTGAACGACACGCAAGCCGGACCATCCCAAGGCTCGATCATGGTGGAGTGATACTCGAAGAAGGCCCTCGTCGAGTCATCCATCGAGGTGTTCGACTGCCACGCCTCGGGAATCAACATCATCATCGCGTGGGCAAGTGGCCTACCCGACAACACGAGCAGTTCTAGGACTTCGTCGAATGACGCAGAGTCTGAGCCTCCTGGCGTCACGATGGGAAAAGCACGTTGCAATCCGGGCAGGTGCTCGCTCGACATCGTCGACTCACGTGTCCGCATCCAATTGCGGTTGCCCTGCACCGTGTTGATTTCGCCGTTATGTGCAATCAATCGATATGGGTGCGCGAGTGGCCACGAAGGAAAAGTGTTGGTGGAAAACCGTGAGTGCACGAGAGCCAGAGCGGTTTCCATTCGTTCATCCACGAGATCACAGAAAAACTCAGCCAACTGGGGCGTGGTAAGCATCCCCTTGTAGACGATGGTTCTGCAAGACAGCGACGGGAAATACACCGCTTGGTCACCTGAGAGTTCGTGTTCAATCCTCTTTCGAGCAATGAACAGCTTCCGCTCGAGTTCGAGTCCATGAGAGCCGAGTGGATCGGAAAGGAACAACTGTGCGAAATGCGGCATCACTCGACGCGCACTTGTGCCGATTGTTGAATCGTCGATTGGCAGATCTCGCCAACCGAGAACACTTAATCCCTCCTCTGCCGCAATGCGCTCGAGAGACTGAATCGACCGCGCGCGAACGCCCGGGTCGCGTGGAAGGAAGGTGATACCTACGCCGTATTCGCCGACCTTCGGCAACTCGAAGGAAACTTCCTGTCGCAAGAAGCGATCGGGGATCTGCAACATCACACCGGCGCCGTCACCCGTGTCGGGCTCTGTGCCGGTCGCACCGCGGTGCTCCATGTTGCACAGCGCACCAATTCCAATTGACAGAATTCGGTGCGATGCCCTTCCCTTCACATCCACCACGAACGAGACACCGCAGGAGTCGTGTTCGAATCGTGGGTCGTAGAGCGGAGAAAGTGTTGTAGTCATCCTGTCTTGCCGGAGAATTCACACACCGGTCGAAACCGGAGACGGAACGACATTCCGTCTTGCGACTCTACCGAGGTGATGAGAATTTCACGCGGGGTCGACGAAGCGTGGTGGTCGCTTTTCGAAATACGAGGTGACCGCCTCGGCCTGATTCGGCGAGCCGATCAAGCGATGAATCTCGTCCCGCTCTGCCGCGAACTGATCAGCGGCATCTGCCACTGCAAGCCGGTTAAGTAGGCGCTTCGCCGCGCGCACCGCATCCGGACTGCGGGATGCAATTTCCTCGGCGATTGCCGTCGCCCTCCCGAGCGAATCTTCGGCGAGTTCGGTAACCAGCCCGATTCGCTGCCCCTCCTCGGCAGGAAGAATGCGTGCGGTGAACACCAGTTCCTTGGCGATATCGGGTCGCACCAATCGGCTGAGCATCAAAGTTCCCGTCATGTCCGGGATGAGACCCCAGAACAGTTCGCGGACCGACAATTGCGTGTGGGGATGCGCAACACGGACGTCGGCGCCGAGTGAGATCTGTAGCCCACCACCGAGTGCATGTCCGTGTAAGGCGGCAATCACGGGAACAGGGACCTCCTGCCAGACCCAACAGACCTGCTGAGCGAGGTGGGTAATCCGACCATCGGCCATCGCACCTGCATTCACCGATCCGTTCCCGCCAGCCATCACTTGGAACGACGAGAAGTCGAGACCAGCGCAGAACGACTGACCCTCGCCAGACAGCACGACGGCCCGTACACCCGGCGCCGACTTCAGGTGTTCACCCACGGCGGCCAAGGAGGCGAACATCGCGTTGTCGAGCGCATTGCGCTTGTCAGCGCGATTCATCATCACGGTGGCCACACCGTCGCGCACCTTGAGGGTCACGCGCTCATCCACCACTCCCGAAACAGACATTTCGAATCCTTTCCTGGGCCTTCATCGTGGCATGGGGCACCTGCAAGACTCAAAGCCATGACTCTCAACTTCAGCGCCGACGAAGTTCTACGAACCACCAGAAGTGTTCGCAAGCGACTCGACTTCGACCGACCAGTCGAAAGAAAGATCGTCGAAGAATGCATGGAGATTGCCCTCCAGGCCCCGACGGGCGGCAATCGCCAAGGCTGGCACTTCGTGTTCATCGAGGATGCAGCCACAAAGAAAGCACTTGCCGAGATTTATCGAGCCAATTGGGCAATCTATTCGAGTCTTCCCGCGCGCGAGACAGGCGACATTCGTGATGAACAACTCCCCCGTGTTCGCAACTCTGCCTCGTATCTGGCTGAGAATTTTGAGAAGGCCCCCATCTTGATGATCCCGTGCATCGAAGGCCGTCTGGAAAATGTGGACGTGGCGACTGGCGCCGGCGGCTGGGGTTCATTGCTGCCCGCCGTGTGGAGTTTCATGCTTGCTTTGCGCAACCGTGGCCTCGGCTCGGCATGGACGACCATTCACCTCATCCTCGACGGTGAAAAGAAAGCTGCCGAACTGCTCGGAATCCCGTTCGAAAAAGTCACACAAGGCGGCATGTTCCCGATCGCCTACACCCAAGGAACCGACTTCAAACCCGCAACCCGGTTACCCCTCGACCAGGTGACGCACTGGGGTCGTTGGTAGTCGTTTTCAAGACTCTCAGATTTTTTTTGACATCTACGTAGTAGATGTCAACTCACGGGGTGAGTTGCAAACCCCCCAGTAGCACCCTTTATCGTGCCCCGCCGTTTGATCCCGAACGGAGGAATGATGAAGAGGAAGCGCTAGTCGACAAGCCGCAATCCGGAGGGAGCAATCGACTTCGTCGTGGACGACAACTCCACCACGAAGTTGGTCTTGTGCCCAGGGAAAACGTGTTGTGCCAGCAGCACCGCCTGGCCGCCAGCGTCTTTTGTCACTCGCTCACACCGCAACACAGGTGCCGACAATGGAATTTCCAACAGCCGTGCTTCATCGGCCGAAGCGGCGTCTGCCGTGATCGTCTGCGTAGCGGATTTCAACTTTCGATCGAGCAACTCGTGGAACGATGACTGCTCCACATCTTGACGCGAGAGCGACCTGCCCAACTCTGCAGGACACCACACCGTGACGAGTGCGAACGGTTCACCATCGGCAGTATTGATTCGTCGAACGCGCAACACTTGATCGACGCCGAGAACCTTGGCCACTTGCTTGTTAGCCTTCTCGAATGCGTATTCGATCACGAGTCGCTCCGAACGAACGCCACTCGCGGTCATCTGGTCTTCGATCGTCCCCAAGGTGGCGAGCGACTGACTGACCGTGCCGCCCAGGACGAACCACCCGAATCCTTGCCGAGCATCGACGATTCCTTCGTCACGCAACAACTCGAGTGCACGGCGCACCGTGACTCGACTCACTTTGTACTTCTTGGAGAGTTCCGCTTCACTCGGCAGTAATCGCCCGGAGACCAACTCACCCGAGTGAACCCGCGAGCGAAGATTCGCGGCAATTTCGTGATATCGGATGGTTCTCACTTGTATTACACTTGTCTATGATCGTTGAAAAAGCAAGCCCCCGTGTCCTTTACGGGCATCACTAGGAGACTCCATACATATGACCGTGAGCGCAGGAACCCCACTCTCCCTCGTTGAAGGCGTGTACGCGCGACTGGTTGGCAACGTCGAGTTGGGCCGCCAGCGTTTGGGTCGCCCACTCACGCTCACCGAGAAGGTGTTGATCAACCACCTGTGCGAACCGAGCACACAGGAAATGGAGCGAGGCAAGAGTTACGCAGACTTTGATCCGGATCGAGTGGCAATGCAGGATGCCACCGCACAGATGGCTCTGCTGCAGTTCATGACTGCCGGATTGAAGACCACCGCGGTGCCGAGCACGGTACATTGCGACCACCTGATCCTCGCTAAGTCGGGTGCCAAGATCGATCTCGGCGTCGCCGTCGACTCGAACAAAGAGGTGTACGACTTTCTCCGCAGCGTGTCCGCAAAGTACGGCATCGGATTCTGGGGTCCGGGCAGCGGCATCATTCACCAAGTTGTGCTCGAGCACTACGCATTCCCCGGCGGCATGATGATCGGCACCGACAGCCACACGCCGAATGCGGGCGGTCTCGGCATGGTCG
>JAFMFC010000058.1 GCA_017856375.1 Ilumatobacteraceae bacterium
GCACCGTGCAGGAGATCGGCAGCATCGGCGTCGACATTGGACCGGGGTTGTTCACCGGCATGCGCGTAGGAATCGCGACGGCCAAGGCGATGGCCGAAGTATTGGAGGCCAACCTCGTCGGAGTCTCCAGCCTCGAGGCACTCGCACACCAGGCAGACACCGAGTTCGATGTCGTTGCTGCGGTGATCGATGCGCGACGTGGCGAGGTGTTTTGGTCGCTCCATCGTGCCGATGATCGCGAACAAGTGAGCTCGCCACGCGCGGGAAGTGCGGAGGAGTGTCTTGCTTCGATCGCCGATCGGGGGCAGTCGGTCTGTCTAATCGGTACCGGTGTGGCGCGCTATCGGCAGGTATTCGACGATGGTTTGCGACTCGCCGTTCCCGACTTCGAGCTAGCTCCCGACGGCTTATCAACACCGACGGCAACGACCGTTGCCGCCATTGCGAGTTCTCGGCTGGTGGACGCGGTGTCGGTGGACGAACTCGTGCCGATGTATCTGCGCGCACCCGATGCGGAGATCAACTGGTTGACGAGGAGTGGGGCATGAGTGTGCGCGACCGCTTCGTGCGCAACGCCGGGCGCCCTGGAATCGAGAACATTGAGCACCCCGTGCTCGAGCTCGTGCCGATGGAGAAGCGTCACGTACGCGAAGTGCTCGAGATCGAAAATGTCGTCTATCCGAAACCCTGGACGCAACGCATCTTCACCGAGGAAGTCGACTTGATGCGACGCGGTCAGCGTCTGTATTTGGTGGGCAAGATCGGTCGTCAGCTCGTTGGATACGGCGGGCTGTTGTTCATCGACGATGCGGCACACGTGACCAACATCGCCGTGGATCCCTCGTGGCAACACCGGGGCATCGCCACCGAGATGTTGCTCGAGTTGGCCTGGCGAGCGCGAGAATTGGGCTGCGCCGCACTCACGCTCGAAGTGCGTCACACCAACTCGGCTGCTCAAGCGCTGTATCGCCGCTTCGGTTTCGCGCCGGCGGGGGTGCGCAAGCGTTACTACGAGAACACCGATGACGCCATCGTGATGTGGTGTCAGGACATCCAGAGTGCGGAATTCGCCGAGCGACTGAAGTCGATCGAGGCAACGCGGCCATGAGCGCAGAGATGGTGGTGCTCGGCATCGAGACGAGTTGTGACGAAACTGCTGCTGCACTTGTGATGGGTGGCACCGACGTGATCTCGAGCGTGGTGTCGAGCCAGATCGACGAACACGCCCGATTTGGCGGCGTGGTGCCCGAGATCGCGTCGCGCGCGCACCTCGAGTCGGTGATGCCGGTGGTGCGTCGGGCGCTCGCGCAATCGCCGATTGACATCACGCGAGTGGATGCCGTGGCAGCGACAGTGGGGCCGGGTCTCATCGGCGCATTGTTGGTCGGTGTTTCTGCGGCCAAGGCTCTCGCTTTGGCGCTTGATCGTCCGTTCATTGGCGTCAACCATTTGGAAGCGCACCTCTATGCGGCCTTACTTGACGACCCCGAGATCAGATTTCCAATGGTGGTGTTGTTGGTGTCCGGTGGCAACACGCTGATCGTGCACGTCACCGATCACGGGAAGTACCACGTGATCGGCCAGACCATCGACGATGCTGCGGGAGAGGCCTTCGACAAAGTGGCGCGATTCCTCGAGTTGCCGCAGCCGGGTGGCCCATCCATCGACAAGATCGCACGCGAAGGTGATCCGCGGGCGATCGATTTCCCGAGAGCGATGTTGCACGACGGTCTGGATGTGTCGTTCAGCGGGTTGAAGACTGCGGTAATCAACCATGTGCGACAACATCCCGAGGTGACAACGGCCGATGTCGCGGCATCGTTCCAGCAGGCGGTGGTCGACGTGCTCGTCGCCAAGACGATTCGCGCAGTCGAGCGCACTGGTGTGCGCAGTGTCGCCCTTGGTGGCGGCGTGGCGGCGAACTCGCTCCTACGCCAGCGAATGGAAGAGGAGTCGGCCGCGCGCGGCTGGCATCTCGTATTGCCGAGCAGGGCGATGTGCACCGACAATGCGGCGATGATCGCGTCTGCCGCGTGGTACCGCTTGCGCGATGGCGTGACGAGCCCACTCGACATGGAGGCCATGCCCAACCTGAAACTGGGAGATCCACTGTGATTCCGTTGCGGCTCGGCGACCATCAGGCGGCGACGCCGGTGATTCTTGCTCCGATGGCGGGTGTGACGAACCAGCCATTCCGTTCGTTGTGTCGCGAGTTCGGGCCCGATCTCGTCTACGTGAACGAGATGATCATGGCCACTGGCCTGGTTCACGGCAGCCGCAAGACCCAAACGATGCTTTCGTTCGGTGCAGACGAGAACTTCCGCTCGTTGCAGTTGTACGGGAGCGATCCCGAGATGATGGCGCGGGCCATCGACCGTCTGGGCAGTGACTCGGCGGTCGACCACATCGATCTCAATTTCGGGTGCCCCGCAGCGAAGGTGACGAGACGCGGCGGTGGTGCGGCGGTACCCCTGAAGAAGAATTTGTTGCGGGCAATCGTGCGTGCGGCAGTGTCGACGGGCGCAAAGTACGGGATACCGATCACCTGCAAGTTCCGAATGGGCATCGACGATGACTTGTTGACCTTCATCGACACGGGAATCATCTGCGAGGAGGAAGGTGCGGCGGCGATTGCACTACACGCACGAACTGCTCGCCAGCACTACGCACCGTCGGCGCGGTGGGAGGCGATCACTGAGTTGAAGAGCGTGGTGAAGACGATTCCGGTGTTCGGCAATGGCGACATCTGGGAGGCGAGTGACGCGTTGCGCATGGTGCAGGAAACGGGTTGTGACGGCGTGGTGATCGGGCGCGGATGTCTGGGTCGCCCGTGGTTGTTCCGCGACTTGATCGACGCGTTCGCCGGACGCCCGATCGCACCGACGCCGCTACTCGGCGAGGTACTCGATGTGATGGTGCGTCACGCCGAATCACTGTGCAGCCACATGGGCGCAGATCGTGGGATCCGCGACTTTCGCAAACACACGGGCTGGTACCTGACGGGGTACCCCGTGGGCGGAGAAATGCGTCGTCGCTTTTCAATGATCTCATCACTGGATGAGTTGGTCGAACTCTGTCGAATGCTGGATCGATCAGCGCGAATAGTGGAGGGTGGTGAGCGCATCGCCCGCGGTCACACCAACGGGCCAATCAACGTGGTGTTGCCAAATGGATATCTCGATCATCTCGATGACCTCGAGGTGCCGGACGACTCCGAAGTCGTCGCTCTGTCGGGTGGCTGATGCGCATCATTCTTGCGAGCTCGTCGCCTCGTCGCGTCGATCTCCTGACTCAACTGCTCGAGATGCACGGGGCGCCCACCAACTTCGAACGCGAAACGCCCGGTGTCGATGAGCAACCAATCCCCGGTGAGTCTCCCCGCGAGTTGGCGTTGCGTTTGGCGAGAGAAAAGGCACGCGCAGTTGCGTCGCGCCATGTCGACGATGCAATCGCGCCACTCGTGATCGGCGCCGACACGGTGGTGGATGTCGATGGCGAAGCATTCGGTCAACCGGTTGATGAGGCACATGCACGCTCGATGTTGAAGCGCCTGTCCGGCCGTGCCCATCGCGTGCACACCGGCGTGTGTGTGGTGCACGGTCAGCGAGAGGACTCCGCGCTTGAGTCAACTCTCGTGGAGATGCATCCGTTGGACGACGCCACCCTCGATCGCTATCTCGCCACCGGGGAGCCGATCGGTAAGGCCGGGGCCTATGCCATTCAGGGGGAAGGGGCGATCCTGGTGGCCCGCCATGTGGGCAGCCTGACCGGGGTGGTCGGCCTGCCGCTCGAAACCTTGTCCCGACTGGTCGGGAATCTCGGGCTCGGTTGGAACTGACGAGGCCTACTCCGTACACTTAGCACTCGCACATAGAGAGTGCTAACGATCGAAAACCGAGCCCCCACAAGGGGCTCACGCAACGGAGGTCCAACCATATGAATCTGAAGCCCCTAGACGACCGCATCGTTGTCGAGCCGAGCGAGGCCGAGGAGCGCACCGCGTCCGGTCTCGTGATCCCCGACACCGCCAAGGAAAAGCCCCAGCAGGGCACCGTGTTGGCAGTGGGCCCCGGACGCTGGAGCGATGACGAGGGCAAGCACTTCGCGATCGACATCAAGGTCGGCGACGTCGTTCTCTACAGCAAGTACGGCGGCACGGAAATCTCCCACGGTGGCAAGGATCTGTTGATCCTCTCCAGCCGCGACGTGCTCGCAGTAGTCGGCAAGTAATCGAACCCCTGAAACAACGAAGGACTGAAACATGGCCAAGCAACTGAAGTTTGACGAGGAAGCGCGCCGCGCCCTCGAGGCGGGCGTCAACAAGCTCGCCGATGCGGTGAAGGTGACGCTCGGACCAAAGGGTCGCAACGTGGTGCTCGACAAGAAGTTCGGCGCCCCGACGATCACCAACGACGGTGTGTCGATCGCCAAGGAAATCGAACTCGACGATCCATTCGAGAACATGGGTGCACAGTTGGTGAAGGAAGTCGCCACCAAGACGAACGACGTCGCTGGTGACGGCACCACCACCGCCACGGTGCTCGCCCAGGCGATGGTCCAGCACGGCATGCGCAACGTGGCCGCGGGTGCGAACCCGATGGGTCTCAAGCGCGGAATCGAAAAGGCCGTGGCAGCCGCCGTCGAGTCGATCAAGTCACAGTCCAAGGAAGTGGACGACAAGGGCGACATCGCCAGCGTCGCCACCATCTCGGCTGCCGATGCTTCGATCGGCAAGGTCATCGCCGATGCGATCGACAAGGTTGGCAAGGACGGCGTGGTGACGGTGGAGGAGTCGAACACGTTCGGCACCGAACTCGAGTTCACCGAAGGTATGCAGTTCGACAAGGGCTACTTGTCGCCGTACTTCGTCACCGATGCCGACCGTCAGGAAGCGGTCCTGGACGATCCGTACATCCTGTTCCACTCGTCGAAGATCTCGACCGTGCAGTCGATGTTGCCGCTGCTCGAGAACGTGATGAAGACCGGCAAGCCGCTCATCATCATCGCCGAGGACGTCGAAGGCGAGGCCCTTGCCACGCTGGTGGTGAACAAGATTCGCGGCACGTTCAACTCGACCGCCGTCAAGGCGCCGGGCTTCGGCGATCGTCGCAAGGCGATGCTGCAGGACATGGCGGTGCTCACTGGTGGTCAAGTGATCAGCGAAGAAGTTGGTCTCAAGTTGGAGAACGTGACCCTCGACCTGCTCGGCCGTGCCAAGCGCGTCATCGTCACCAAGGACAACACCACGATCGTGGACGGCAATGGCGGCAAGGATGACGTCGCTGCTCGCATCAGCCAGATCAAGACCGAAATCGACAACACCGATTCCGACTGGGATCGCGAGAAGCTCCAGGAGCGCCTCGCAAAGCTGGCCGGTGGTGTTGCGGTGATCAAGGTCGGCGCGGCCACCGAAGTGGAGTTGAAGGAAAAGAAGCACCGCATTGAGGACGCCGTCTCGGCAACTCGCGCGGCGATCGAGGAGGGTGTGGTTGCCGGTGGCGGCACCGCGCTCATCCGTACCCGTCCTGCCGTGCTCAAGGTGGTGGAGTCGCTTCAGGGCGACGAGGCCACTGGTGCACGCAGCGTGTACGACTCGCTCGTGGCTCCTGGTCGACACATCGCCGACAACGCGGGCATGGAGGGCGCAGTCGCCATCCAGCGCGTGGAGTCGGAGAAGGGTTCTGTTGGTTTGAACGCGGCCACCGGTGAGTACGTCGACCTGATGAAGGCCGGCATCATCGACCCGGCCAAGGTCACCCGTGCGGCGCTGCAGAACGCAGCATCGATTGCGGCTCTCGTGATCACCACCGAGTGCCTCGTTGCCGACAAGCCGGAGAAGAACCCGGCACCGGCAGGCGGCGGCATGCCCGGTGGCGGCATGGGAATGATGTAACCCCCATATCCCACACTGCTCAAGCAGTAAACGAGGCCCCGGCGACATCGCCGGGGCCTCGTCACATATGCACGTGAGTGCGCCTCGTAGAGTCTTTGCGCATGGCAACACAGGGGCGCGCGTTCTGGTTGCATCAACTTGTCGAGTACGGCATCGCTGCGGGTTTGATCATGATGTCTGCGCAATCGACCACGCCGGCGGTGCCCGTGATCGTGTGTCTCGCACTTCTCGCCAATGCCGCGATAACACATGGGCCGCTGAGTGCGTTCAAATGGATTGATCGTCGTATCCATCGAATTCTGGATTGGGTGATCATTGCCGTCGCGCTGGTTGGCGCAATCGTGTTTGACCTCGACTCGCGTGGACGACTTGCGCTGATCGCGTTGGCCACAGTGATGGCCGTCGTCACACTTGGCACTAACTTCGCCAAGCGGCAGCGTTAGACATTCATCGTCGCTACGTCGTTAGGCTGAGCACATGCCTTTTGAAACCCCCGCTCCCGACCTCGACAAGATTCGCCAAGCCTGGGAAGCCTGGGAAAAGGGTGAAGAACAGCCCGGCAAAACGCTGTCGAACTTGAAGACTGCGGGCCTTGATCAGATCATTCGTCAACTCGCGGAGACGGGCTGGAAACCTCGCGGATGAAGCGACCGGGTGGGGATCAGGTGATCCCACGCCCGTCACAGGTGTGGGTTCGCCCCTACAACCCGTGGAGGGAACTTGATGTAAGCGCTCTCGGGAGTGTTCATTCAGTTGCTGCGAAGGTGAACGAATTTGCGTCCCGCTTCACACCCCTTCCCCCGAGGGAAGATGCGCAAATTTCGGCAGTTTTGATCGGATTGAGCGATGGTCCACGTGGTGCCGAGGTGATTCTCACCAAACGCTCAAAGCATATGCGCACCTACACGGGCGAAATTTCATTTCCCGGCGGGCGTTTGGAAGAAGCGGAATCCTCACAAGAAGCGGCGTTGCGCGAAGCGTGGGAGGAAATTGCTCTTCCGCCGCACAAGGTAGAGGTGATCGGCGAATTGGCTCCGGTGACGACATCGTTCAGCCGCACCCACATCGTTCCCATCGTCGGACTGGTTGATCTGGACGGTGAAAACTTGGCGAACAATGATGAGGTAGAGCGAATCATTCGATTGCCTCTCGTCGAGTTGTTACGAGAAGACACATTTACAGAAGAACATTGGGGTCAACCACCAACTCAGCTTCAGGTGTTCTTTTTCTATCTTGACGACGAAACTGTGTGGGGTGCTACGGCGCGGATGTTGCACCAGTTGATTTCGGTGGTGCTCGCCTAGAGTCCCCCTGCAACTCGAACGGATTCGAAGAACACCTCAGCCCACGCCAGACACCGCAGGCGCAACGACACTCGTTTGGGCAAGCAGGAATCCACCAGGTCGCGGTGGAACACCCCGTCGACGGCGTCGCGCATCGGCGCGTCAAGTATGCCGAGCCGGCGGTAATTGCGGTATGCAAAGTCGTGTCGCATGCAGGCATGGCGAAAGTTGAACGAACGCCCTTCGTTGCCGACGACGGGTGCGGAGCAGTAGTCGGTGGTGAAGTCCAAGTGACGGTGCTCGCGGCGCATCGACGGGCGACCGCGCACGAACTCGCGCAGCGACATCTCGAACACGGCACGATCGACGACAACACGGTCATGATCGGTCTGCTCGTTCGTCGACTGGGGTAGGGCAAGGCCCATCAGGGCAGCGATGATGTGCAACACGGACACTCCTTCGATCGAAGGAGTGTGTGCGCTAGCGGCGAATCTGGCGCAATACATCGATCATCTGGATGGTGCCGATGGCGGCTTCTTCGCCCTTGTTTCCCGCACCGTCACCCGAGCGAGCAACGGCTTGCTCGACGTTTTCAACGGTGAGGACAGCGAAACCAATCGGCATTCCGGTCTCTAGTTGAATGGCTGCGATCGAGTCGGCGCAGGGGCCGGCGACATATTCGAAGTGCGCCGTTTCACCACGAATGACCGCGCCAAGGGTGACGATTCCGTCGTACTTTCCGCTTGTCGCCATGGCCTTTGCTGCGATGGGTATCTCGAAGGCACCAGGAACCCACGCCACGTCGATGGCGTCGTCGGTCACGCCGCAGTGGGAGAGACCACGCCGTGCCCCATTGAGTAGCGCTTCCACGATGAAGTCGTTGAACCGCGAACACACGATGCCGATGCGCATGCCGTTTCCATTGGTCTGTCCTTCGAAGGTGTTCATTGGTCGATCCTTTGGTCGGTGTTGTCGAAAAGATGGCCCATTCGCTCTCGCTTGGTACGCAGATAGGCGGCATTTTCTGGCGTTTCGGCCGTGGAGAGAGGAACTCTCTCCACGATTTCCAGACCGTACCCTGCGATGCCGCCGTACTTCGCCGGATTGTTCGTCATCAAGCGCAACTTCCGTGCGCCGAGATCAGCAAGGATCTGTGCACCGATGCCGTACTCACGGCTGTCCACGGGAAGGCCCAGCTTGGTGTTGGCATCCACCGTGTCGTAGCCCTCCTCTTGCAACGAATATGCGCGGATCTTGTGACCAATCCCGATGCCACGACCTTCGTGTCCGCGGAGGTACACCACCACACCGCGACCCTCACGCTCAATGAGTTGCATGGCGGCGGACAATTGGGGCCCGCAATCACAACGCCTGCTAGCAAAGACGTCGCCAGTCAGACACTCACTGTGCACGCGGGTGAGCACGGGAGCGTCGCCGGTCACGTCGCCCTTGACGAACGCAAGGTGTTCTATGCCGTCAACGGTGCTGCGATAGGCATGCGTGGTGAATGAGCCCCAGTCGGTCGGGACGTGGGCAGTAGCAATCCTTTCGACGAGGCGCTCGTGATGACGTCGATAGTTGACGAGATCGGCGATTGAGGAGAGCAACAAGTTGTGTTCGGCACAGAATTTCTTCAAGTCGGGAAGTCGAGACATGGTGCCGTCGTCGTTCTGGATCTCGCAGATAATCCCCACCGGCTCGCAACCAGCGAGCTTGGCCAAGTCAACGGCGGCTTCAGTGTGGCCAGCACGTTT
>JAFMFC010000059.1 GCA_017856375.1 Ilumatobacteraceae bacterium
GCCTGCGTGGGAGCGGTGCCCGTGGCGCACAACGCCTCGTTCGACCTCACCTTCCTGAAAGCGGAGTGCGCACGGCTCAGTCGCTCGTTGCAACTCGAACCCACGTTGTGCACGCTGCGCCTGTCAAGGTCACTCGACCAGGGGCGAACAAGACGGCACAAGTTGGCCAACTTGGTCGAGCACTACGGACTTGATTCGATACCCAACCACGATGCTCTGGCCGACGCCCAAGCCACCGCGGCGGTCCTTCCGTATCTGCTGCGTGACCGTGGAGTTTCCCGCCTGAGCGAAATCAGCAACTACCGCGAATAGCGGTCGAGAATTTGTCGAGCCGTCGAAGCCCGCAAGACCTTTGATGCATCATCTTCGAGAATCTCGATGTCTGCACCTCCGCGCACCAGCAGACGGCCAAGCCAGTGATCACTTGAAACACCGAGTTTCACCACCAATGAGCCATCGCGCTGCTCTTTGCGCTCGAGGTAAGGATACGACTCGACCAGGAATCGGGAGCGCTGTGCAACCCTGACCTTCACCGAACGACCTGTGGACTCGAACCATTCCGAACCTTCACGGGGTTCGACATCCCGCGGATCGAACGTTCCGGTCGGGTTCAACGATTCGATACGGTCCAGTCGAAATTCGCGTCGTTCGCCTGAACGATCGTCGTCTGCCGAGACGTACCAATGACCACCTCGCTGAAAGATGTTGCGTGGGGTGATAGTGCGATTGGTGCGGGAGCCAGACGCGGGTGTGAAGTATTCGATCGAGAGCCGCTCACCGACGATCGCTGCCTCGCGGATCTCCTCCACGAACCTCTCCTTGGGAAGTTCAACCACGATCGTTGGCGCATCACTCGGCATGAGCGGGCGAAGCTTGGCGAGCGCCCTATTCAGCGGTCCATGTTTGTCAGCTCCCGGCAATGCCATTGCAGCTGCTCCCATCGCCATTAGAGCGAATAGTTCGGCGCTGTTCAATTTGAGCGGGCGATGGATCACCGTCGGCATGCCGGCATAGGCCATCACGTTGTCCTCATCCAC
The DNA here is from genome assembly GCA_017856375.1 of Ilumatobacteraceae bacterium. Taxonomy (GTDB): domain Bacteria; phylum Actinomycetota; class Acidimicrobiia; order Acidimicrobiales; family Ilumatobacteraceae; genus UBA3006. Next base: position 1,038 of record JAFMFC010000059.1, read on the forward strand.
ATAGACATCGATGAGTTCGTACGCCGTGAAAGGAGGAGCGCCACAAACCGACGCAAGTTCGAGATCGGCGATCACTTGTTTTTCACTGATCTTGAATTCCTTGGCAACCTGCGCGATCTCTGCCTCGCCTCGCTCGAGCAACCACGGAATCATCACCATCAATCGGGCTACACGTTCCCCCGCCCCGGCAGGCCCACGCTTGCCTTTGCGAGCAGCCATCAGCCGAGCCTCACGAGGTCTTCAAGCCACTGAACGACATGTTGTCGAACATCGAGTGGCTCCAACACCTCTGCTCGATCGACCATGGCGAGCACCCAGGTTCGAAAGACATCGATATTCGCGCAGGGTATGGAGAAATCGATCGAACCGTCATCTCTGCGTTGCACGATCGCACCCTCACCCAACTCCTCCACCACGCGATTGGCGAGCGTCGAATCGACACGCACGATCGCCCGTCGGGGAGCCTCGCCTCCGAGCGCCAACATTTCCTTCTCGGTGGGAACTGCCGTGCGCGGATCGAACCCCTCAGGTCGTGTGAAGGTGTTCTTTTTCCCCGCGACGATCTCCCCTTCGATCCGATCGACACGGAACACTCGTTGCGCTTGGCGCAGATGATCAAAACCAATCAAATACCAATGCCCACCGCGCGCCAGCAAACCGTATGGATCAACTTCACGACGTTCACCGTGGTAGGAGAACGTCATCGTGCGCGACTGGGTGACTCCTTCGGCCAGGGATTCCAACAACTCGTCACTCATCTGCAGATTGATGCTCGTCACACGACCCGCGAGCAATCGCTCGCCGCCCATCTTCCAAAGCGCCTCGTCTCCAGCTTCTGCTCCCAAGCGCACGGTTGCCAAAGCCATTTGCAGCGCGTCGCGCTCGACCGGCGTGAGTCCGAGGTCGGACAGCTCGAAGCTACGTCGGTCGATTGAATAGGCGCCCTCGCCAGCTTCCGCCCCACCGAGCGTCACCAAATCGACGGGGATCCCCAACTTGCGCAGCTCTGCCTTATCACGCTCGAAGGAAGCGCGAGCCGCAGAATCATTCAGCGGATAGTGATCTCCGAGTTCGTGGCGAATTTGTTTGAGCGTGAGCGGCGTGCTTCGCGCCACGAGCAATGCCAGCAAATTGAGCATTCGCTCTGCTTGACTGCGCTTGATCGCCACGGGCTAGACGATAGGCGAGGCTCCCGCGCTCGTGCCTACTTCGATTGCCGCAAATGCCACGCCACGATGGGAGACTGCGATACTTCAGTGGGCTGAGCCACACTTGTCCCGCTCATCTTCTCCAACACCTCACGAGCGACTTCCTTACCCAACTCGACTCCCCACTGGTCGAAGCTGTTGATACCCAACACTGCGCCTTGAACGAACGTGGAGTGCTCATAGAGAGCGATCAATGCACCAAGCGAAGTGGGATCGAGTTCACGCAGGAGAATGCTGGTGGAAGGTCTGTTGCCGGGCATTTCGCGGTGCCGCGCCATCGACTCCTCCACGCCACTACGCCGAACCTGGTCCAACGACCTGCCAATAGCAAGTGCCTGCGCCTGCGCCTCCATGTTGGCGATCAACTCGTCATTGCGTCGTCCAGCCGACCGCGATACTCCAACGAAATCGACCGGAATCACATCCGTTCCTTGGTGGATCAATTGCATGAAGGCATGTTGAGCATCAGTGCCCACCCCACCCCACACCACCGGCCCCGTTGAAAAACTCACGGGAGATGAATCATCGCGAACCCGTTTGCCGTTGCTTTCCATCTCCAACTGTTGAATGAACGGCACCAAGGACGCCAAAGCATCCAGATATGCGACGAGCGCACGCGATTGGCGACCAAGGAATGTCCTGTTCCAAACACTGATCAGCCCCATCAGCACCGGCGCATTTCGGGCGAGAGGCGCGGATACGAAGTGACCATCGATCATCGCCATGCCCGCCCTGAATTGAGCGATTGCAGTGGTACCGAATGCAATCTCATTGACAAGGTTCACGGCCGAGGAAACCGAGAATCGGCCACCCACTTCGGTCGGCGTAACGAATCGATGATCAGCATTCACCCCTGCGGCGCCTGCAAGTTGCGGCGCGGAAGAGACAACGACGCAATGACGAGGCACCGCGGCCTCCTCGATACCTGCAGTTAGCCAGGCGCGCACGCGCCGGGCGTTCGACAACGTTTCGGCTGTACCGAACGACTTCGAACAAAATATGAACAGGGTGGTCCGCGGATCGAGTCCACTCGTCTGACGCAGGAACGATTGGTCGTCCACGTTGGAGATGAAACGAGCCTCCAGCATCGGCTGGCCCCAGTCGCGCAACCCGTCATAGATGAGCGCGGGACCAAGATCGCTACCACCGATCCCCACGTTCACCACATGGGTGAACTTGCCGCCAGCCCCTTTGATTTCACCGGAGCGAACTGACTCGGCAAACTTGGAGGCGTCCTCATTCGAGTGGCCCGAGCGCTCGGCAAGGTGCAAGGCAGCCCTACCCTCGGATTGGTTGACCACTGCTCCGCTCACCAAGAGCTCGCGGCGACCCTCCAAATCGGTTTCACGGGCCAGCTCGAGGAGTGCCGCAAGAACCTCATTCGAAACGTTCTGCCGACCGAAGTCGACGATCATCTCGATGCCAGCAAGTGACAGATCAAGGGACATCGAATCGACGCGGGATGCATCCGCACGAAACAACTGTGCGATCGTCGTCTGATCGTTGATCGCCGCGAGTTCGATCAGCTTGTTCCATGCAGGAAGAGTGGAGGGATCCACGTTCTCAGGCTATCCGCGCGCACGCAGCATGTCGGCGAAGTAGACGAGTATGCGAAGAAACTAGTGTTGCGATTCGGTTATGACGACGCACGACGAAGCAAAAACAGGAGTCGGTTTTGCATTCGCTGCCTATTTCGTCTGGGGAATGGTCACCGTTTACTGGAAGACAGTCGATCAGTTCGATCCGTTCGAATTGATTGCGTGGCGCATCACCACCAGCTTCGCGGTACTTGCCGTGGTGTTGATCGCAATGCGCAAGGTTCGGCTCGTATTGGACGCACTGCGCAAACCCCGTCTCGCCATTCGGATAACAATGGCCAGCGCGTTGTTGACGATCAACTGGTCGATGTTTGTCTGGGCGGTGGTCAATGAGCACGTGGTGGAGACCGCTCTCGGCTATTTCATCTCGCCCATCCTTACCACCGCACTCGGTGTGGTTCGACTGAGCGAAAAACTCTCCCCTCGCCAGAAAGCCGCCATGTCATTCGCTGCACTCGGCCTCGTGATTCTCACGTTCGCGTATGGACGCGTGCCATGGATTGCTCTTGCTATTGCCGGGTCTTGGAGCATGTACGGGTACCTGAAGAAGAACGTTCCATTGGACTCACTCGTCAGCCTCACCGCCGAGGTGACCGTCCTCGTCGTTCCCGCGACGATCTTTCTCATCTTCATTTGGCAACGTGACTTCAGCGTCGCCACCAATGCCTCACCCACGGAGTGGTTCCTCGTTTCGCTCACGGGAACCGTCACTGCAGTTCCGCTGCTGCTGTTTGGTGCAGCCTCTTCGCGTACTCCACTGTCCGTTCTCGGACCGATGCAATACATCGTTCCCACGATCTATTTCATCCTTGGTTGGGCAGTGTTCGACGAAGAGGTCACCACAACGAAATTCATCGGGTTTTCGATGATCTGGATTTGCCTCGTACTTGTGGTGCTCGAATTGATCGGTACACGCCGATCCTCTGAACGACTGACTACAGAAGCGCTCTGAGAATCTCGGTCAGTTCCAGGGGACGATCTCCTTGGACGCTGTGGCCGGCTCCATCCACAACACGCACGTTGGCACTCGGTAGTCGTCTCATCACCTCGGCAACGTCTTCATCGTCAACGACAGGTGATAGCGAACCCCGAACAAGCGTGAATGGGCACGAAAGCCCTCCTAGGACTAGCCACAACTGATTCAAAACAGTTTCGTCCCGGCCTCTGTGCGGCTTTCTCCGGTCATAACGCCATTGCCACGAACCATCTGCAAGTTGAACCGAATTATGAAGAATTCCGCGCCGCAGGCTCGACTCACTTCGTGTCGGGTTGTGCTCAATCGTTCGACGCAGCAGGTCATCGAAACTTGGAAAAGTTTGAGGACCATTTATGAAGTCTGTAATCGCTTTGACTTTTGCCGGGGTAACTCCGGGGGTGACATCGACCAAAATCAAGTTGCGCACGAGACGTGCATGACGCCCAGCGAGCATCAGACTGGTGAGTCCGCCCAGGGACATACCCACTACCACCTCCGCGTTCGGCGCAAACTCGTCCAATGCCAAGGCCACATCATCCGCCATTGACTCGAGCGGATAATCCCCGTCTTCGTTCCATGATGAGTGTCCATGGCCAGGCAGGTCTACGGCTAGTAGATCAACACCAAGCGCGAGAGCAACCGTGTCCCAGGTGTGAGCGTTCTGCCCTCCGCCGTGCACGAGAACCAGTCGTGGCTCACCCGCACCCCACTTCAAGGCAGAAATGTTTCGACCATTGGTAAGCGGCGCAGAAACCCGCGAGACGACAGGAGGTGCCGACACGGATAAGTCGAACTCTGCAATGTTCTCGTGAAACAGCTCGAATTCGTCGTAACTAGAACGGGTCATGACGTCAGACTAGGCAGAACACACCATCAAGGCACAGTTGTTGGCGCAACAGTTGTTGCCACGACAGTCGCAGGCGGCACGCTCGTTGACGTAGTCGTGGTGTAGTTCGGATCCGGCTTGTCGAACGGTGGCGGCGGCGAACCGTACTCCTCGGGCTCCTTGATCCCATCGAAGACATAGACGCGATCGCCATACGCAACCAGGGCAGGGAAATAACGTGCGATCGACATTGGAATACGGATACAGCCGTGCGATTCTGGCTCGAGCGGCACAAGGATCGCTCCGTGCACCGCGATGCCAAAGTTGAAATACACCGGGTTGTACATGCTGCCCAGACGTGACTCACGAGTTCCTTGTTTGCGGTTGTAGAAGTAGAAGATTCCGGGCGGAGTCACCGCCTCGCCGCAAATACCCACCTTGATCTGCTTCATGGTGTTGTTGCCTTCTTCACCCGGATCGATCGTTACTTCCTCACACCATGGTTCATTCGACCCACTCGAAATATGCGTGATCAACATCACTTCGGTTTCCTTGAACACCACCATCACTTGTTCTGGAAGGTAGATCTCAACGTGCGACGGTGAATCGGCATCACGCCGCGGTATGACCTCCACGTTCGACTGCATGATGTCCCACATTTCCGGCGTGACCACCCCAGTGGCTTGTTTGCGGGGAGTCTTCAGGATCAGTTTCTCGAACGCCCAGACCGCCTGCTTCGTGGCCTGCCCGAAAACACCGTCGAGCGGGCCCGGATCGAACTTCAGAGCGTAAAGACGTTCCTGAAGTCTGAGTACGTCGTCGCCCTCGACACCCTCTTTCAATCGCCGATCGAGCGGTACTTTGGGAATCGTCGTCGTAGCTACCGAAACTTCAGCGGTGGTCGTGGGTGACGTCGATTGCTCCGGATCCTCGCCATTCAGCACGGCAACGGCAACGACAGTCAGGAGTACCGCAATTGAGAAGAGTGCTGGGCGCCAGCGATCGTAGGCGTTCATGGTCTATCGGGTGAGATGGCATTGAGGTCGCGACGCAACGCGAAAGCCTCTTTCAGAATCTTCAGGATCACGGCTGGCGAACTGAGCGTCGAAACACCGCGCGTGCGTGGAAAGTAGTCGACGCCAAATTGCACGACTTCCATTCCCATCTTCTTCGCCGAGACCATCAGCTCAGCATCAATGAACGAACCCTCGCTTCGCAAGCTGACCTGATCAAGTACGCGTCGACGAACCAACTTGAACGCAAAGTTCACGTCACGGAAGCGACAGCCAAAGAGCACTCGAACGAGCAGGTTGTAGAAGAAGGAGTAGATCACGCGTACGTATCCCTCGCCGGTGCGATCGAAACGATATGCCGCGACCACGTCGGCCTCGTACTGATGCATCAACCTCAAGGCCTTGTGCAGCTCACGCATGTCGAAGGGCAAGTCGGCATCGGTGTAGAGCACGACATCCCCCGTGGATGCCTGAAAGCCCGACTTCATCGAACCGCCCAACTTTCGATTGACGGGATGATGCACCACGTTCACCCGTCGATTCGCGGCGCTGATCTGATCGGCAAGCTGCGGGGTCGTATCCGTACTGGCGTCATCAACGATCACGACTTCGTAGTCCGAGATTGTTCCCGCCGCCATCAGCTCTTCGGAAATTTCGGTGGCAGCGTTCACCGCACGCTCCAAATACTCCTCTTCGTTCCACATGGGAAAGAAAATCGAGAGTTGACCGAATCGAGCAGCCGACATTTCGCGATCAGGCTAACTGCGAGCACAGGCGTTGTACCCTTCAGGACATGTCCACGGAAGTACCGCACCCACCAAGGCAGTGGCATGCGGGGCTCGAAAAGACATGGGTGGTGATCGTCGTCGTTTCGTGGTTGTTGGTGACGGCTGCTCTCGCTGCGGCAGCAGTAACTGGACGAAACATCGGCAAACCCACGTGGTGGCTCGGCACTCCCTCGGACCCCGCATGGCCGCTGCTGTGGGTGGTGCCATTTGTCGCGCCGATCGCCGTGATCGTGTGCGCAATCGTGGCGGGTCGATGGGCACCGTTTGCCGGAGTTGGCGCATCCCTCTATCTCGGTGCAGTGGCCACGCTTGATCTCGAGAACACGCCGGCAGTCGCCCTGATTCAGGTCGTGGTGGCATGTTCGGCCCTGCTCGTCTCGATTGCTTCGCTGGCAGGCCGCAACCGTTGATCTCGTGGCACGAGCACGACTCTCGTCGTCGAGTGCTCACAAACGTTGCGGGACCTCGGTACCGTTGACGCATGCCTGATCAGCCCACTGCAGCGAGTAATGCCAAGGTTCTTGCCGGACTTCCCGTCGGCGAACGCGTAGGCATTGCCTTCTCGGGTGGTCTTGACACTTCGGCAGCCGTCGCATGGATGAAGTCAAAAGGAGCGCTGCCCTACGCCTACACCGCGAATCTTGGTCAACCTGACGAGGACGATCTTGAGAGCATCCCTGCTCGTGCCGTGCAGTACGGCGCAGAGTCGGCGCGCTTGATCGATTGTCGAACCGAGTTGGTCCACGAGGGTCTCGTGGCCTTGCAATGCGGTGCATTCCACATCTCCACCGCGGGAAAGACGTACTTCAACACCACCCCACTCGGCAGGGCCGTGACCGGAACCTTGCTGGTGCGCGCAATGAAAGATGACGGCGTCGACATCTGGGGCGACGGCAGCACCTACAAGGGAAACGACATCGAGCGCTTCTACCGATACGGCCTGTTGGCGAATCCTGCGCTGCGCATCTACAAGCCGTGGCTCGACTCGCAATTCGTGAGCGAGATGGGTGGTCGTGCCGAGATGAGCGCGTTCCTCTCTTCGAAGAACCTTCCGTATCGCGACTCTGCGGAGAAGGCTTACTCGACGGATGCCAACATCTGGGGAGCAACGCACGAAGCAAAGAAGCTGGAAGAGTTGGCCACCAGCATGCACATAGTGCAACCGATCATGGGCGTGGCCCACTGGGATCAGTCCGTGCAGATCTCGCCGGAGAAGGTGTCAGTCTCGTTCAAGGAAGGATGGCCGGTAGCGCTGAATGATCGCTCATTCGACTCACAAGTCGATCTCGTCAATGAGGCGAACAGGATCGGCGGGCGACATGGTCTCGGAATGAGCGACCAGATCGAGAACCGCATCATCGAAGCGAAGAGTCGAGGCATCTACG
>JAFMFC010000060.1 GCA_017856375.1 Ilumatobacteraceae bacterium
GTCGCCGCAAACGTCGCACGAGGGTGCGGGTCGCGTAAGCGGCCCGCACCCTTCTTGCTGTAGACGACCCTCAGAGAATGTGTTACGCGCGTTTTGGTGTGCCCCGTAGACGCATCGTTGATCTGACAGTGAGCAATCCTTCGCAAATCGCTTCTGAGCCTTGAACAAGGCGAGTTTTGTATGTTCGTTTGGCATTGATGATTGGAGATTCGGTATTAACGAAGGCGCTACCAGCTCTCGTCACCTTGCTGGTACCCAACACGAACCAGGCGCCCGCTCTGAATACATGCATTTCGACGGTTCGGCGAGCGAGTGACTTGCTCGTCGACACTTTGATGGTTGCCCTTCCATCTCGCTGAGAACTGATCGATGAGTTGCAGGTATAGCGAGCAACTCCTGCAGGGTTCGAGGCGGGAGTTATGACTCGCGTCGGACAGAAGAGACCTCTACTTGAGTCAGACCAACCCGGATTGCTGGCGCAATACGTGTCAAGAGGTACGCAGTACGTGTTGCCCCCCACTTGGGTCAAGACTGGAGCTGAAGCAGGGCACGAGATCGTACCGCGCTGACCATTACTGGCAGAACCAACTGTCGTAGATGATGAACTTGATCCCCCAGATGATGGGTTAGAAGTGCGGTTTGACCCCGATTCGGTGGGTGTGGTGGTAGTGGTGACGCTGACGGTGGAGTAGTTGTACGAAGCCAGTGTGGGAGCGCTTGGACCTGAAATCGCCCATGTGCCACGGTCATCGAGCAGGCCGCTCGTTGCCCATGCGCGAACGGTGTAGGACTTGCCAGTTTCCAGAGTCGTTGTGTTGCATACCACTCGAGGGGTCATCCGCGATCCCGTTGCCCAGTCCGCAGCTGGCACGAAGACAAAAAAACTTGAGTGGGCAGATCCAAACGGGGGTCGGGCGCCGAGCGCGTCAATCACTTCGTAGCCGTAGTCCATCGCTTGGTCCGTCGTGGTGAAGGTGATGCAATACCTCAGCGTCGGTAGCGATGCGGTGGAGCTTCTGCCGACGTCGCTTCCTGGTCTCGTCCCAGTAGTGACACTTCCGATTGAGGCCGCACTCGAAGCCTGCGCAGGTGTTGCCGAGGCGATAAGTACGGTGACCCCCAGGGTGATACAGGCGGCAAGGGCTACCAGCCGTGAGCCCCGACCGTCAATGCGGGACCGAGAATCTGGGGGGCGGGCCATCAGCTTCGGAGGCTAGTGCTGGCACCCCTGACGACTTTCTCAGCGGAAACTGCCCGGCCGCGCCGACGTGTCCAGGAGGATTCACGACGTGTTCAGGAGGATGCAACAGCCAGTCTTGCTCGCAGCCGATGATGCGAGTACCTTAGACCTGGTCGAAGGAGTACGTATGTCCGGGCAGTTGAGAACTGTAAGCCGTCGGTATCTTGCGATGACTTCTGTTGTTGTCGCATTCGTGTCGTTGATCGTCGTGGGCACTGCATCGCCCGTCGCAGCATCCACACTCGGTGGTAACCACAAAGGAACCGCCTCGTCGTTCAGTCTGGTTGGCGACCAGAACAACTGCATTCAATTCCTCGATGTCGACGGTGATGGTATTTCTGACTACTCCAATGGCGAATCCGGTGGGAGCGGCTCGTCTGGTGGTTCGGGTGGGAGTGGGACGAGCGGTGGCTCGTCTGGTGGTTCGGGTGACTCGGGCTCATCCGGTGGCTCCGACAACAGAGGCGGCATCATTCGCCCAGTAGTGGGAGTGGTCCGAGCGGGTGAATCATTCGTGGCCAACGCAGCTGTTCTTAGTTACAGCGTGAGTTTTGACGACGGCACTGCAGTCATCGACACGATGACGTGCGCGATGACCGATGAGTTCGGCGAGTTCTTTCTCAACGTCGTTGACTCAGGTGGTTTTGGCGAGGTGGTCATATCGCCGCCTTTTACCGCAAACTACGGCACCCAACTGGGAAGCGTCAGTCGACTCATCATGCCAACTAACGAGTCACCACCGTCAATATTGGACCTTGGATTCATCGATTTGGAGCCCGCCAACAACTTGGCACTCTTTTATTCTCGGACTCAGGCCGACATCATCACTGCTCCATCGAACATCATCTGTCACAGTTTTTACTCAAGCCGTTCTAGCAACGATGCCGACATCACCGGTGGCTGTGCGGTCGCTCGCGGTCTCACGACCCCTTCGCAGAACGTGGTAGCGATGAAGACTCTTACCTCAGGCTCCAACTCCCAAGTTCGCTTCTACCTCGCCCCCGGCTCGACGAACTTGGTGCCGAGTGCCTTCGTCATCAACGGGTTGCCAAGTGAGCACTCGGGCTTCAACGGTCGCTGGGCGGCTCCTGCGTTTGGCCCCTTGCCGACTGAAGACATCGATGGCGACGGTGGGCTTGCTGCGCTGAGCTATGTCACCGGAACCTACGGCGGTACCCCGACACCGACCAACGCGGTTGTGGCATTCGAAGCTCCATACCCAACGCTGCAGAGCGTTACCTGGGCTGCGGCCACGACCCTTGCGGCGAACACCAAACAAATGACTAGTCCGGGAGAATTCGTTGACGTCAATCTCGCTGATGGCGTCAGCCGAGATGCCCAAGTGGTCATCTTCTCGAGAAATCGCGTCGGTTCCGGCACAGATGTCAGTGAGCAATTTAGGTACATCAGAGCAAGCAATACGCCCGACACCACCATTGGTGAGGTCTCGTTCTGTGGCAGCACGCCGCCAAGCGGTTGCAATCCGTACACGTCACTCACCACTCCTGGTTCAGTTTCCACCACCTGGGGCAGGGGAGTGATCACGTGGCTCGATTCAAGTTCCAGTAGCGGTGGCAGTGGTTCGTCGGGGAGCGGTGGCAGTGGTTCGTCGGGGAGCGGCGGCGGAGATTCGTGTGGTCCAACCGGCTCGGGCAACTATCAAGGTGTCGTCGTCACTGCTCTCTCACCTGAGGCTCCATTCACCAACTGCGGGTATGTCTCTGCCTCTCCGTTCAGCGCCACGGCGTGGGGTGGCGGTCCGGGATGGGATCACGCCACGTCGTCAAGCGGCACCGTGTTGAGCAACGGCCAATTCGTGCTGTCGTTGGCTCCTGGTTCGTCGGGGAGCGGTGGTAGCGGTTCGTCGGGTGGCAGTGGCGCAAGCGGTGCGTCTGGCGACGAAAGCAGCACCACGAAAGTTTTCCGCTTGGAGTTCGGTCCGTTCACTTCGACAACAATTGCTCCGGCGCGCCAAGTCGTCAGAGTCACGTATGAGTCTGGATCAACAACGATCACCCAGGTCGAGACGTGTGCGTCATTTTCCCTCGATTCCAGCATCTCCAGCGTCGACGCACGATGCACGGCGGGATGGGTACTCGCGACTCCGAGCTCAACTCGCTACGTGCTGCACGCCCCACCAGCGAACTTCGTCGGACAAGTGCGACTGCCAGATGGCACGCCCCTCGCCCCATCGCCAGCGTCTCTCACCAACAGCAACACGACCTATGTCAGCGTTTCTCGTCTCAAGAACTACATCACCAACTATGCATTCAGCGGCGATGGTGAGGGAGCGCCGACAAAAACCGACGGCAAGTTCCTGCTACATCTCACCCCCGGTTCATACCAGTTGGAGATTCAGGCTCCTACGGGATTGACGTATCCACAGCTGAAGATGTACGTCAAGGTCACTGGGAGTGACGGCGCACCAGTCATCGAACGTTGTTCGACATTCAACGATCGCGAAGGAACGTTGGGCGGTTGCGAAACCTTGAGCGGTATGTCGTGGGCAGCCCCTCTGACGACGGGTCTGCAATTCACTGCGGGTGACATGACCGGCAAAGGTTGGGCGACATACACCGCCCCGGGTTCTGGATCCAACGTTGCCGCGAGTGGATTCTGGGTCGAGGTGCACAAGAAGAGCGACCGCTGCCCGCCGCCCAACTCTTGTTATGACTATGACTCCGGTACGAGCGCAAATAGCGGGACGTTCTCGTTGAGTTTCACTTCGTCTGGCGAATACAAGTTGTTCCTCAACCCGCCGTGGACGAATTCCGCCGGTCTTACTCGTACAGAGGTGATCGTGACCGTCACCATCACTGACGGCGTGAAGTCACTCGTGGTCGCGCAGAACGGATCTCCGGTCACGAAGGACAGCAATGGTGTTTACAACTTCGTCTACAACTCCGCGAACTTCGTCGCCCTAGTCACCAACCCGAGCAACAATCCCGTGAGCAACAGTTGGGTAAGCGTGCAAGAACTCTCCGTGCAGTCGGGCGGCATGAATCAATGGGCGAACTTCACTTCTTGGGTTGATAGCGCGCGCACTGATAGTGATGGCAAGGCCAGGATGAGTTTCTCGCGGGCCGGCTATTTCAAGATTGTCGCGAGCAACCCCACCACCGACCCGTACCCAGAGCTCGTCAGATATCTGAAGGTCGAGCTATCCGGAGGTGTGCCGACCTACTATGCGTGCTCCGACTTCCAGAGCAGTCTGGTCGACCGTGCGCCCTCGGCGGGCACGTTCAACGACTCAGATACCGATGCCGACATTGACGATGCGTTGGAATGCAGCACCACTGCAGTGGCAGCGACAAGTGGCACGCCATTGGCGATGCAGTTCGTCGGTGCCGAGTTCACCGGTCAGGTTTCTGGCGCGAGCAACTTCTGGGTTGAGATTCGCAGGCTGAACACCACGCTCTGTGAGAACTGCGATGAATATGTCGGCGGGACCATGGCCAACCAGAACGGAGTCTTTGGCATCACCTTTGCGACCACTGGCACCTACAAGCTGGCCATTAACCCGCCATGGAATGACACGTCTGGCGCCACTCGCACCGAGATTTCGGTCGTCGTGGCTGGGGCCAGCGGTAGTCGTACCTTCACCGTCACGCGCGGCAGCACGACCATCACTCCGGTCAGCGGGGTGTACTCGTTCGTCTTGAATTCGGCCAACTTCCGCGGACTCGTCAAGAAGGGGTCGACGGCCGAGGCCTATTCGAACGTCAGCTTCGAGAAGTGGAACTCTGACTTTGCACGATGGGAGTGGTCGAGTGCGTGGGCGAATACCAATGCCAGCGGTCAGTTCTCCACCACGCTGACCGACGGCACGTGGAAGATCACCGCGCGTCCGAGTTGGCAGAGTGAAGGCACTGCGTCGCCGGTCACGGTGTACACCAAGATTGTGAGCGAGGCAGTGTCGTCGGGCGGAGTCGCGACCACCCAGGCCTGCGCCGAGGCAACACCGTCGTCTGGCGACGGCTGCACCCGTCTTTCGGTTTCCGAAGATCGTTACCAGTTCTCGCTCGGGACCCCGAACTTCAGTGGCTATGCCGCCGTGGCAAGTGACTCTTCGCGAGACGTAACTGGCGTGCCAGCCTCTGCCGCCGCCCTCAGTTTTTCGTGGATGGAGGTGCAGGTCTGGAATGAGTTTGAGCAGCAGTACCGGTGGTCCCCCGATGTTCCAGGCATCAACACGGCGTCTGACGGCAGATTTGCTGCGACCTTGCCAGCAGGTGACCTGACGACGAACCCGTCAAGCAAATACCAGATCACTCTGAATCCGCGCCCACAAGACGTGGCGGCAGGCCGCTCTCGCGGCACGTTCAAGGTGTACGTCGTTGGTGGCGTCGTGAGGTGCGAGCAGAACTACGGCTCATGGTGCACGGCCAATAGTGCGCCCACGGGCAATCGCTTCGACTTGCACCTCAGCGCTGCGAACTTTACGGGCACGGTCACGGCAGGATCGTTGAACGTCGTCAACGGCAACGTGAACGCACAGAAGTGGAACGGCCAGTGGTTCGAGTGGCTGAATCTCTGGGCCCAGACGGGCTCTTCAGGTCGGTTCGCGATGAACCTCGACACCGACGGCATTTACAAGGTGACTGCCGAAGCACCAACATGGAACAACGCCTACGCGGGCTTCGCCAACGTGTCGAAGTACGTCAAGGTGGCGGCAGGTGTGATCTGTGAGGTTGCCAGCGAGACGTCCACATCGTGCATTACCGAGGTGGTGTCTGGGGAGTCGGAATCCACACCCGATGGTGATTTGGACGTGGCGATGGCCTTGGCGGGAGCGAACGTGCGCGGTCAAGTCACTCAGACTGGCGGTGCCACTGTCGGCAATACGTGGGTAAACGTGATGCGTTACAACAGCACGCTCGGTTGGTGGGAGTGGCTAACCGGGGCACCAGTCAACTCGTCGGGTGCGTTCAGTTTGTCGCTCGTGCCGGCGACCGACGGCGACCGTGTCGCCGATGGAACTCAACAGCGGTTCAAAATTGAGGTGATGCCCCCGTGGGGCAACTCGACGCTCACGCGCAAGGAAGTGCAGTTGTGGGTCGGTGCAGTCGGCCAGGTGTCGGGAGACAACTATTACCGAGTCTGCGCAAAATCGGCGTTGTCTGATTGTTCTGGAGACGGGGAGCTGACCGCGGCGAGCGGTAATGCGTCGCCGCCTGCGACGCTTTCCGTGTTGCTCTCCGCCGGCAACGTCACTGGCACAGTTACGTCAAACGGCACTACTGGTATGCCGTACTCGTGGATCAACGTCGAGAAATGGATGACGCCAAGTTGGGCGAGCCAGCCGATGTGGCAGTGGGTCGAACTCTTCGGCAATGCGAACCAGTTTGGTGACTACAGCCTCCCGCTCGACGGTCAGGGTGACGGCTACTACCGAATCACGGCAAACCCGGGTTGGAACAACCCGCTCAACCTGACGCGCACGTCGGTAACGGTGAAGCAGGCGGAGGACGATGAAGGTACGACTTTGGTGTGCAGAGTGAGTTCGGCGACTGATGCCTCCTGCGACGACGGCGCAAGTGCCGCTTACGACCTCGACATTCAGTTGGCTGGTTCCAATCTTGCGGGCAGTTTGCTCAACAGTGGCTCAGCGGTGCCAAACGCCTGGATTGGGTTGATGCAAGAGCAGAACGGGCCAACTGGCGCCGACGCCGACGATGCGCCTCGTTCGAACACGTGGTATCAGTGGCTTGGGGGCGCGAACACCGCTGCCTCGGGCACGTTTGGCGTGCGTCTCGAATCTGAGGGGCGCTACCAACTGGAGATCAACCCGCCGTGGAACCTCTCGCTTTCTCGGTTCTCGGTCTACCTCTATGCCAAAGACTCGGACCCTGTAGGTGATGAAGAGGGACCTGACGGAGTGATTGAAGCGAACGAAATCTACGTCTGCGGTTCGAAGTCGCAATCCAACGTGGCCTGTGCCGCATTGGGCACCATCTGGTCTGCGGGCAGCAACAGTCAACTCTCGTTCCCCACTCCCAATGTGGCGATTCGAGTGTGTGACAAAGACGATTCTGGGTCAACCTGCAATGGCGTCGCCAATGCGTGGGTAGTGGTATTCCTCGGCAATGAATGGATTACTGGCGCCAACACCAACAGCGCTGGTATCGCCCAGTTCAGACTCGACGACGGTTTGACATATAGGTTCGAGGCAAATCCGAACTGGGCGAACCCCGACGGAAGTCGCGTGGAGACCGCGGCGAACATCTCCGTCACTGACGGAGTTCTGCAGCCGCCACCAGACGCCGACCTTTCGACCGAGGGTCTTCAGCCCGAGTCGCCGATCGTCGGTTACTCCAGCGGAGACAAGCGAATTGACATCAGGCTGGGCAGCCCGAACGTGACCGGAACGGTCTATTACCGAGTCGACGGCACCCCGACTGCGATGCCGTTCGCCTACATCGGCGTGCGTCGAAGTGATGGCACCTACCTGCCTGGTGCTCCGGTGAACGCAAGCGGTGCTTACGCCATTGCTCTTGCGAATGGCACCTACACCCTGACCGCGTACCCGAATGGCAACATTGCCGAGCGTGCACCGACCAGCATTTCCGTCACCGTGGCAGGCGGAGTAGTCGTGGCAGTCGGAGTAGTCACGGGTGGCTGCCCATGCAATCTGGACTTTGACGCCGTGACCCCGAACGTGAACTTCACGATGACCAACATGGGCACGTTCACTCGCACGCTGTTCGTCTACCAAGGCGAAACGCTGGTGACCTCGATCGCCAAAGCACCAGTGTTGGGAAGCGTCGCGCTGAGTTTTGCCTTGCCCGCCGGCACGTACTCGTTGCGAATGCAGCAACTCAACACCTTCGCCACCGACGGGTCCTCCTCACTGGTCGACTTCAATGGCGCGAACGGAGACCACTGTCGTACGTTCACGTTGACCATCGACGAAGATCTGACGGTCTCCGATTCAACTGACCCCGCGACCTGGGCTGATGGATTCATTGGCGACGATGCGGGACCAGGTCTGGAGTGCAAGAACGCGAGTTCGTGAGTACGAGTTCTTTCTAGAAACTGATCAAGGGGGCATTCTGTGATGAAATCGTCGGCATCTCTTCGTGGTATGTCATTGCTCTCAGCCTTGGTGCTGGGTCTGTGGGGTCTCGTGGTGGTGCCGCCGACTTTGGTGTCGGCCGCACTGGTGCCCTCGGGCACATTGACGGCGACCGTCACGGGTGAAGGAGCGGTCACCGTCGAATGGAGTGCTCCGTCTGACAACGGCGTCGGAGACAACTACGACTACACCGTGTACTACCGCGCGGGATCAACTGGAACGTACTCGACGTTGGCCGCGGCTACGACCTCGCGCCGATCCGCTACC
>JAFMFC010000061.1 GCA_017856375.1 Ilumatobacteraceae bacterium
GAGTACATCTGGCGTATCGAGCAGCCGGCATCGGCAGTGGCCAACATCTACTACGTCGGGGCGATCAATCGCGTGGGCATTGAGAGCGAGTACGGCGACGACGACTTCTATGGTCAGAGCTACTTCGTCGATCCGGAAGGCAAGTTCGTCGGCGAAGTGGGCGATCCGTACAAGCCGGAATTGATCGTTCGCGATCTCGACATGGACAAGATCAAGACCGTTCGTGACCGTTGGGCGTTCTATCGCGATCGCCGACCGGACGCGTACGACGAATTGGTTCGCCGTTAGGAACAACAGGGGGTAACGACATGGCAAAGATTCTCATCAAGAACGGCACAGTGGTCAGCCCCACTGGTCGTCACGAAGTCGACGTTCTCATCGAGGGTGAGACGATCAGCGCATTGTTGCAGCGGGGTCAGGCGGAGGCCATCGGTGTTTCTGCCGACAAGGTCATCGATGCGAAAGGGAAGTACGTCGTGCCAGGTGGTATCGACGTGCACACGCACATGGAACTGCCCTTCGGCGGCACGAGTGCGAGCGACACCTTCGAGACGGGGACGATCGCGGCGGCGTGGGGTGGCGTTACCACCATCGTCGACATGGCGCTCCAGCGCTACGGCGAGAACGTGCATGAAGGACTTGCCGAATGGCATCGCAAGGCTGGCGGCAATTGCGCCGTCGACTACGCCTTTCATCAGATCATTGGTGGAGTGGACGAGCAGTCACTGAAGGACATGACGTATCTCGTGGATCACGAGGGCGTCACCTCGTTCAAGTTGTTCATGGCCTATCCGGGCGTGTTCTACTCCGATGACGGTCAGATCTTGCGGGCCATGCAGACCGCGAGTGAGAACGGCGCCACGATCATGATGCACGCCGAAAACGGCATTGCGATCGACGTGCTCGTGCAACAGCACATCGCGCGTGGTGAGACCGATCCGAAGTACCACAGCATCTCGCGTCCGAGCTTGCTAGAGGGTGAAGCGACCAACCGCGCGATCGTGTTGTCCAAGGTGGCCGGCAACGTGCCGCTGTACATCGTGCACATGTCGGCGTCCGAGGCGCTCGAGGCGGTGGCCGAAGCGCGCAACGACGGTATGAACGTGTTTGCTGAGACGTGTCCCCAGTACCTCTATATGACGCTCGAAGATCACCTCGCCCAGCCTGGTTTCGAAGGCGCCAAGTACGTTTGCTCGCCACCGATTCGCAGCAAGCACGACACCCATGCGCACCATTCCGACCTGTGGAAGGGTCTGCGCATGAATGAGTTGGCGGTGATTTCGACGGACCACTGCCCGTTCTGCATGAAGGATCAGAAAGAGCTCGGCCTCGGCAACTTCGCCAAGATCCCGAATGGCATGGGCGGTGTCGAGCACCGCATGGAGCTCATCTATCAGGGTGTTGTCCAAGGACATCTCTCGCTCGAGCGTTGGGTAGAGACCTGCTGCACCACGCCGGCACGCATGTTCGGTATGTACCCGCAGAAGGGCATCATCGCGCCGGGTGCAGATGCGGACATCCTCGTGTGGGATCCGAACGGCAAGACGACGATCGGCATCAACGACAAGCACCACATGAACATGGATCACAGTTCATGGGAGGGCTTCAAGATCGACGGCAAGGTGGACACGGTGCTCTCGCGTGGCACGGTGCTCGTGGAAAACGACACCTACCTTGGTCGCAAGGGCCACGGCAAGTTCATCAAGCGTGGTCTCTGCCAGTACCTCAACTAGACGTACCAACAAATTCGACAATCGACTTACGACAGAGAACAAGGACCGAAACATGGATCGAATCAGCCATTGGGTGAATAACAAAGTGGTGCGTGGCACCTCGGGCCGCACAGGCAAGGTGTTCAACCCTGCCACTGGCGAGGTGCAGGCCGAGGTGGATCTCGCGTCCGTCGAGGAGATGGATTCGGTGATTGCCATTGCCAAGGCGGCGTTCCCCGCGTGGCGCGCGACGAACATGTCGCGTAGGGCCGAAATCATGTTCCGGATGCGCGAGTTGCTCGACGCCAATCGCAAGGAACTTGCATCGATATTAACACTCGAACACGGCAAAGTGCCGAGCGACGCACTTGGCGAAATTGCTCGTGGAGTGGAGAACGTCGAATTCGCGTGTGGCATCCCCGCGTTGTTGAAGGGCGGCTACACCGAGCAGGCCTCGAGCGGTGTTGATGTGTATTCCATTCGTCAGCCGCTCGGCGTGGTGGCGGGAATTACGCCGTTCAACTTCCCGGCGATGGTGCCGATGTGGATGTTCGCGAACGCGCTGATGTGCGGCAACACCTTCGTCCTCAAGCCGTCGGAGAAGGATCCATCGGCGTCGATGTTCATCGCCGACTTGCTGCGTCAGGCCGGATTGCCGGAGGGCGTGTTCAACGTGGTGCATGGCGACAAGGTGGCCGTGGATCGAATTCTCGATCACCCCGACATCGCCGCGGTGTCTTTCGTCGGTTCGACGCCGATCGCGCGTTACGTCTATGAGACGGGAACGAAGAACGGCAAGCGCGTGCAGGCACTCGGTGGCGCAAAGAACCACATGCTGGTACTGCCCGATGCCGACTTGAACATGGCAGCCGATGCTGCCGTGAGCGCGGCCTACGGCTCGTCGGGTGAGCGCTGCATGGCGGTGTCCGTCGTGCTGGCTTCGGAAGCGATCGCCGACGACCTGGTCGGCAAGATCAAGGAGCGCATTCCGAACATCAAGGTGGGCCCTGGTTCCGATCCGGCTGCCGAGATGGGACCACTCATCAGTAAGGAACACCGCGACAAAGTTGCGGGTTACGTCGCCAACGCGCCGAGCGAAGGCGCCACGGTGGTGGTCGACGGCACCGACAGGGCCAAGGATGCCGGCTTCTTCCTCAACCCGAGCCTCATCGACAACGTGAAGCCAGGCATGAAGTGCTACGACGACGAGATCTTCGGCCCGGTGCTCACGGTGATGCGCGTGAAGGGGTACGAGGACGGACTCGCCACGATCAACGACAATCAATTCGGCAACGGCACGGCGATCTTCACCCGCGATGGTGGTGTGGCACGTCAGTTCCAGTACGACGTGAACGTCGGCATGGTGGGCATCAACGTGCCGATTCCGGTACCCGTCAGCTACTACTCCTTCGGTGGGTGGAAAGCATCGCTGTTCGGCGACCAGCACATGTACGGTCCGGAAGGCATCAACTTCTATACGCGCGGCAAGGTCGTCACCTCGCGGTGGCCCGACCCGCGTACCTCATCGGTGAACCTGGGATTCCCTCAGAACCGATAACGGCACGACAACCAAAGAGGGGGACCAATGGACATCGGAGTAGTGCTACAGACCACACCTCCATCGAGTCGCGTCGTCGATTTGGCGAAGAAGGCCGACATGTACGGCTTTTCACATGTATGGACGTTCGACAGTCACATCCTGTGGCAGGAGCCGTATGTCATCTACAGCCAGATCCTTGCCGAGACGCGCAATGTGATCGTCGGCCCGATGGTGACGAATCCGGCGACACGCGATTGGACGGTGACGGCAAGCACGTACGCCACATTGAACGAGATGTACGGCAACCGCACCGTGTGCGGAATCGGTCGTGGCGATTCGGCGGTTCGTGTAACCAACGGCAAGCCGACCACGCTCGCCACGTTGCGCGAGAGCATCCACGTGATCCGCGAACTCGGCAATGGCCGCGCGGTGGATTACAAGGGTTCGACCATTCGTTTCCCGTGGGGCGGCAAGAGTCAACTCGAAGTTTGGGTGGCGGCATACGGCCCGAAGGCACTCGCACTCACCGGTGAAGTCGCCGATGGCTTCATCCTCCAGTTGGCAGACCCTTCGATCGCCGAATGGACGATCAAGGCGGTGCGGGATGCCGCGAAGAAGGCGGGGCGCAACCCCGACGACGTGAAGATCTGCGTGGCTGGTCCGGCCTATGTGGGAACCGACATGGAGCACATGCGCGATCAATGCAGGTGGTTCGGTGGCATGGTGGGCAACCACGTGGCCGACATCGTCGAGCGATACGGAGCGGATGCCCCGGTGCCAAAGGCGCTCACCGACTACATCAAGGGACGCAAGGGCTACGACTACAACGAGCACGGTCGGGCAGGCAACACCCACACCGACTTCGTGCCGGATGAGGTGGTCGATCGATTCTGCATTCTCGGTACCCCCGAGGATCACATTCGTCGACTCACCGAGTTGAAGGAGTTGGGCGTCGACCAATTCGCCATCTACCTGCAGCACGATGGCAAGGACGAGACGCTGAATGCCTACGGCGAAAAGATCCTCCCCGCAATCACGGAGTTGGGCAAAGCCAAGCAATGACCCTGCGTCGAGCCGCCTATCGAACGTTCATGTTCGTGATGGCGCTCGCTCTTGTTGCCGCATTGTGGGAGGGCTACAAACTCGTCGGCCCGAAGGACGGCGGCTCACTGTTCGGTGTCAGCATCCTGCCGCGTTCGAACGACACGGCAATGCCGCACGTGTGGGACATGTTGAGCCGCTACGCACGCGCCGAGCGTCGTGGCAGTGACACCCAGATTTGGCAAGTGGTGCTCTCGGGGGCGTGGTATTCGCTGCGGTTGTCGCTCGTCGGTTTCGTTCTCGGCGGTTCGATCGGTGTGGGCCTTGCAATCCTGATGGCACGGTTTAAGCGAGCCGAGCAAGGTTTGCTGCCGTACCTCGTCATTTCGCAGACCGTTCCGCTCATCGCACTTGCACCGCTTGTCGTGGCATGGGGCGGCAAGCTCGAAATTGGTGCCTTCGTGTGGCCGCGCTGGCTGTCGGCGAGCGTGCTCGGAGCCTTCCTCGCCTTCTTTCCGATTTCCGTTGGGTCGTTGCGCGGGCTCACCAGCGCACCCGGTGCGGCAGTGGAATTGATGTCGAGCTACGCAGCCACGTGGCGACAGACCTTGTGGAAGTTGCGCTTCCCTGCAGCGGTGCCGTTCATGGTGCCGGCGTTCAAGTTGGGCGCATCGGGCGCCGTGATCGGTGTGGTGGTGGCGGAAATCTCCACGGGCTTGAAGGGCGGGATAGGCCGCTTGATCATCGAGTACGCGCGCGAGGCAACGGCCGATCCGGCCAAGGTGTTCACCGCGGTATTCGGTGCGGCCGCACTCGGCCTCACCATGGCCGGTTTGGTGGCGCTCGTTGATCTCGTGGTGATGAGAAATCGACCGAAGGAGGTGGCCGCATGAGCGCGGTACATGTGGCCGGTGTCAGCAAGATCTTCAATCAGGGAACACCGAAACAGGTGGATGCCCTCGTTGACGTCAACCTGACGGTGGAGGCGGGCGACTTCGTGTCGTTGATCGGTCCTTCGGGATGTGGCAAGTCCACCTTGCTTCGCTTGATTGCAAATCTGCTCGAGCCCACCACGGGTTCGGTGACGGTGAATGGCAAGTCGTCCGCGCAAGCCCGACTCGATCAGGACTACGGCATGGCCTTCCAGCAAGCGGGACTCTTCGACTGGCGCACGGTGGCGAAGAACATCGAGTTGCCACTCGAATTGAAGGGGTGGGACAAGGAGAAGCGCCGCGCTCGTGCGCTCGAGATGCTCGAGCTCGTGAAGCTGCCCGAGTTTGCCGAGCTCTATCCGTGGCAGTTGTCGGGAGGCATGCAACAGCGCATCGCGATCGCTCGCGCATTGGCTGCCCATCCGCAACTCCTGTTGATGGATGAGCCTTTTGGTGCACTCGACGAGATGACCCGCGAGTACATGCAGGGTGAGTTGTTGCGGATCTGCCGTGAGACGAAGACCACCGTGGTCTTCGTGACGCACTCCATTCCCGAGGCGGTGTATCTCTCCAACCGGGTGGTGGTGATGTCGCCTCGTCCGGGACGAATCACGAAGTTGATCGATGTCGATCTCGGCCGTGATCGCTCGGAGGACACCCGCAATGCTGATGCCTTCTTTCATGGCATCACCGCGGTACGCGAGGCACTCCGAGGCACGCATGCCGACCACGCGAATGAAGTACGCGGAGTAGAGGACCGCTGAACGTGACTGTCGCGTTGTCGCCGAGGCGTTTGCGGAGCGTCGTTCCGCCACTTGTTTTTGGTTTGGCATTTCTTGCACTGTGGGAATCGGCAGTACGCGGCTTCGACCTGAAGCCATATTTTCTCGCTGCGCCAACCAAGATCGTCGGCGAGTTTGCCGACAACGTCGGTCTGATTTGGGATTCGTCGATGGTCTCGGGGGGCAACGCGTTTGTCGGACTGGTCGTGGGCACGGTGCTCGGCGTGGCGATGAGTTTCGTGCTCAGTAGATATCGATTTCTGGGTGAATTGGTGACGCCGCTCGCGATCGCGTTGAACGCCATTCCCATCTTCGTCTTGGTGGCGGTGCTGAACAACATGTATTCGATCACGAGTGAAATTCCACGTCGCTTCATGGTCACGCTGGTGGTCTATTTCATCGTCCTCGTCAATGTCGCCAAGGGTCTCACCCAGGTCAAGGGCACCCACGTTGAATTGATGCGCAGCTATGCGGCCAGCGACTTTGAGATTCTGCGCAAGGTGCGGGTGCCGAACGCCAAGCCGTATCTCTTCACCGCACTCAAGATCGCCGCTCCAGCTTCGGTCATCACCGCCTTCGTGTCGGAATACTTCGGTGGATCCCAAAACGGATTGGGAAGTCGGATCACGAGCAACATCGCGAACTCGCGCAACGCAACAGCATGGGCTTACGTTTTGGGGGCTTGTTTGCTTGGGTTAGGGTTCTACATCATCTCCGTAGCGCTGGAAAACGTCACCCGCAAGGAGGGCGCTCCCATCGCTACGAAGCAAGGAAAAATCAAGAAATAACACAGCACAAAAACAAGGGGACTGCGGTCCTCGGGGGAGAAAACACATGAGGAAATCACGCATCAAGTTCGCCGTTGCGGGCTTGGCCGCGTTGTCCTTGATCGCCGGTGCATGCGGCGGCTCGGATGACACGACCGACGAAGCAGCGACGGAGGAGACCACCGGCGAAGCGACTACGGAGGAGTGCACTGAGCTCACCCCCGTCAAGTTGCAGTTGCAGTGGTTCATCCAGGCTCAGTTCGCCGGCTACTTCGCCGCGCAGGATCAGGGCTTCTATGAAGACATGTGCCTCGACGTTGAAATCGTCGAAGGTGGTGTCGACATTGTTCCGCAAACCCAGCTCGCCAACGGCGACGTGGACTTCGCGATCTCGTGGGTGTCGAAGGCACTCGCCAGCCGTGAGGCAGGCGCGAACATCGTGAACATCGCCCAGATCTTCCAGCGTTCGGGCACCTTGCAGGTGTCGTTCAAGGACGCGGGAATCTCGAGCGTGGCCGATTTCGCGGGCAAGAAGATTGGTAACTGGGGCTTCGGCAACGAGTTCGAGATCTTCGCCGCGTTGACCAAGGCTGGACTCGATCCCGCCAAGGACGTCGAGCTTGTCCAGCAGCAGTTCGACATGTCGGGCCTGCTCGCCGGTGACATCGATGCTGCCGAGGCAATGACCTACAACGAGTACGCACAGGTTCTCGAGGCGAAGAACCCCGACACCGGCGAGCTCTACAAGCCTGAGGACCTCAACGTCGTCTCGTACGAGGCCGAGGGTGTGGGCATGTTGCAGGACGCCATCTGGGCAAGCGGTGAGAAGTTGGCGAGCGACGAGGCCTACAAGGCCACTGCCGTCAAGTTCGTTGCTGCTTCGCTGAAGGGCTGGGCGTACTGCCGCGACAACGCCGAATCCTGCCGCGACATCGTCGTCGCCAAGGGTTCGAAGCTCGGTGCCAGCCATCAGCTGTGGCAGATGAACGAAGTCAACAAGCTCATCTGGCCCGCCGCCGGTGGCGTTGGTGCAATCGACTCCGCAGCTTGGGACCGCACCGCGGCTCTCGCCCAGGAGACGAAGAACCTCGAGGGCAAGACCGTCCTGACCGCGGCACCCGATGCCGAGGCCTACACGAACGACATCGTCACCGAGGCGCTCGCGCTCCTCGAGGCCGATGGCGTCGACACGAAGGGCGAAGGCTTCGCGCCGATCGAGGTCACCCTCAACGAGGGTGGCAACTGATCGACCCGATCACCGAATAACAGAAAAGCCCGGGTCTCACGACCCGGGCTTTTTTGTTTGTGTCGAATCTTGATTATTTGCCGGTGTAGTACGAGTCGGCGACGTTGAGCGCTTCGTCGATGATGGCGAGGCCGTCACGCATGTCTTGGTCGGAGATGACGAGCGGCGGCACCACGTGCATGCGGTTGAAGTGCGTGAACGGCCACAGATTCTGGGCCTTGCACGCAGTGATGACGTCGACCATCGGCTTGTTGTCGGCACCCGCGGCGTTGAAGGGCACCAGTGGCTCGCGGGTTGCACGGTCGCGCACCAGTTCGATGGCCCAGAACACGCCGAGACCACGCACGTCTCCGACCGACGGGTGCTTGTCCTTCAGTTTCTGCAACTCTGGTCCGACGATGTCGTCCCCGAGGTGACGGGCGTGTTCGACGAT
>JAFMFC010000062.1 GCA_017856375.1 Ilumatobacteraceae bacterium
GCTATGCAGTCGAAGCCCGCTTCGGCATGCACGACGGCGAGCGCAAGAGCTTCCGGCAGGTGGGCGAAGAGCTCGGCGTCACGGCCGAGGCTGCACGTCGCCTGGTGAGCCGCGCCGTTGACACGCTTCGCGAGGATGCCGGGAGCTTCCTGACCGTCTGAGCGATACGGCTCATAGCGTGGAACGCCGATGACCAAGAACTGGACCCCCTCCTCATGGCAGGCGTACCCTGCCGTGCAACAGCCCGAGTGGCCGGATGAGAACGACCTTCAGCATGCACTGAAGCAGATCGCCTCGTTCCCCCCACTCGTGTTCGCTGGCGAGGCACGTTCATTGCAGGCCGCCTTGGCCAAGGTGGCAACCGGCAATGCATTCCTTCTGCAAGCTGGCGATTGCGCCGAGAGCTTCGAGGAGTTCACGGCGGTCAATATTCGCGAAAAGTTGCGTGTCATCTTGCAGATGGCCGTGATGCTCACCTATTCACTCGGTGTTCCCGTGGTGAAGGTGGGGCGAATCGCCGGACAATTCGCCAAGCCGCGCAGCAACAACACCGAGACGATTGGTACGCAGGAATTGCCCGTCTTCCGTGGCCACATGGTGAACGATCCGTCGCCTCTTGTGGCCTCGCGCACGCCCGATCCCGCTCGTCTTGTTCAGGCCTACCACCAGGCAGCAAGCACGTTGAACCTGCTTCGCGCCTTCACCAAGGGTGGCTTCGCCGACCTCAACCGAGTGCACGCATGGAACCAAGAGTTCGTGGCATCCAGTGCGGAAGGCCAGCGCTACGAGCAGGTGGCAACCGAAGTGGAGCGGGCACTCGCCTTCATGCGTGCTTGCGGAATCGACACCGAGACAAACAGTGCACTGCACCAGGTGGACGTCTTCACCAGTCACGAAGCATTGATCCTCGGCTACGAAGAAGCGCTCACGCGACAGGATTCACTCACGGGCCAGTGGTACGACTGCAGTGCCCACATGCTGTGGATCGGAGAACGCACGCGTCAGCTCGATGGCGCTCACGTGGAGTTCCTCCGCGGCGTGGGAAACCCCATCGGCTGCAAGATCGGCAAGACCACCACCACCGATTACGTCATCGAGTTGTGCGAGAAGTTGAACCCGGCACGCATTCCAGGACGACTCACCCTGATTTCGCGAATGGGTGCGAATGACGTCGAGAGCGCGCTTCGACCGTTGATTCGTGCGGTGCGCGATGCGGGACACCCGGTCGTGTGGGCGTGTGATCCGATGCACGGCAACACGTTTACCGCCCCGAACGGCCGCAAGACCCGTGACTTCAAGGACATCGTCTCTGAAATCACCGGCTTCGTGAAGGCCCACCGTGCCGAGGGAACTTGGCCGGGAGGCATCCACGTTGAACTCACTGGCGAAAACGTCACCGAGTGTCTCGGCGGCTCGGAGAAATTGGGCAACGATGATCTCGACACCCGCTACGAGACGGTGTGTGATCCACGCCTCAACGCGCGTCAGTCGCTCGATCTTGCCTTCCAGATCTCCGAACTGATTCGCCACTGATCCCCGTGGGGCAGGCATTCGACCTGGCCGATCAATGGCCCGTCGAGCACCGATCGGTTGGGTACATCGACCGACGCGGAGAATCTCACGTTCACGGTGATCGTGAGCGTCGCTATCGACTGGCCTCACTGAGCAAATTGATGACGGCGTGGGCCACGTTGATTGCCGTTGAGGATGGCTCGATCTCCCTTGACGACCTGATCGACGATCGCGGGTGCACCGTTCGACATCTGCTCTGTCATGCAGGCGGATACGGCTTCGACAACCCCACTCCAATTGTCAGCCCCGAGCGCAAGCGGATCTACTCGAATACGGGATACGACCTATTGGCGGCATACGTCGCCGAATTTGTCGACATGGACTTCGCCGAGTTCATGGCTGAAGCGCTGTTCTCGCCGCTGGGAATGATCAGCAGCGCTCTTGTCGGATCTGCTGCCAAGGACGTGCACGGCACGCTCGACGATGTCTGCAAGTTCGCTGCTGAGCTGCGTGAACCGACATTGCTTGCGCGGGAAACGTACGTCAATGCAACGGCAACACAGTTTCCAGAACTCGAGGGAGTAGTGCCGGGACTCGGAAGTTTTTCACCCTGCCCTTGGGGACTGGGACCGGAGATTCACGGTGCGAAGCACCCTCATTGGATGCCTGAACGAGCCTCGGGTTCTGCGTTCGGCCACTTCGGCGGATCGGGCACGTTCCTGTGGGTCGACCCTCCGACGAACATCGCGTGCTTCGCCCTCACCGATCGAGAATTCGGCGAATGGGCAATCGACGCGTGGCCGCGCTTCGGTGAGGCAGTGCTCGAAGAGGGACGTAGCGCGTGAGCGAAACCACCGTCCCCGTCTCGCAGCGTGGCGTCATTGTGCTCTTGATGGCCACATCACTAGCCGTCGCCACATCGAACAGCGTGATCTTTGCCGCACTCAGCGATTTGCAGGACGAATTCGGATTCAGCTCGGCAGGTCTTGGATTGATCGCGGGAACAGGATTTCTCGCAGGTCTGCTCGTCAACCTGTTTCTCGCGCCACTCTCCGATCGCGGCCATGCCAAACGGTTGATCATGCTTGGCATGACTCTCGGCGCGATTGGTTCCGTGCTCCTCGGCTTTGGCGAGTCGCTTGGCCAATTCATTTTTGCTCGTGCGGTGATCGGCAGTTCGTTCGGACTCGTTTTTCCTTCGGTTCGCGCGCTTCTCGCCAATGTGGACATCTCGCGACGCGGACTTCTGCTTGGCCGTCTTGCCGGTGTGGAACTGCTCGGTTTCGTGCTCGGACCACTCGTCGGCGGCTTCATGCTCGATCCGTTCGGCATCCGAAATACGTTTCTCTTCTTCGCGGGATTGAACGTGCTGTCACTCATCGCGGTAGCGCCTCGCGTGTTTCCTGCCCTCCCTCGCACCGAGGAGTCGTCGCGTCTCAGTCTCGAGTTATTGCGGCTCCCCGAAATCCAGGCTGCAGTACTCATCTTCATGGCCTTGCAGGCACCCGTCGGAATCTTCGACGCACTATGGGATCGGTACCTCACCGACCTTGGAGGCGGAAACACCATGGTGGGTATCTCATTTGCCCTCTACACCGTGCCCTTTATCCTTTTTTCATCTCAAGGCGGCAGGCTTGCCGACCGACACGAGCCACTGCGAATTGCAATGTGGTCGATGATTCTCGTCGTACCTGCAGTCACCGGTTATGGACTGTTTTCGACCATGCCACCAGTTATCGCGCTCAACATTGTTGAAGGCGTGGTGCAAGCACTCGCCTACCCGGCCGCGGCAGCCGCAATCGCTAAAGCAGCACCCGAAGGCAGGGCCAGTGCAGCGCAAGGTCTCGCTGGGGCATCCGGCCTGCTGATGGCTGCGCTGATCGCGTTCACTTCACCCGTGATGTACGGGGCTTTCGGTGGTGCAGTCAACGGCGCAAATGGCGCCATCGTTTCGTTCGGCGCAGTGGGCCTGTTGATGGCGGCACTGACGATCTCGGCCGCACTGATTCGTCGGGCTAGCTCAGCCTCTCGATGATCATCGCCATGCCCTGACCACCACCGACACACATCGACTCCATGCCGATGCGCTTGTCGGTGTTCTGCAAACCATTGATGAGCGTGGTCATGATGCGAGCACCGGTCATGCCGAACGGGTGACCGAGAGCAATCGCGCCACCATGCACGTTGAGCTTGTCCCACTCGATGCCAAGATGCTTCGCCGACGGAATGACCTGCGCGGCAAATGCCTCGTTGATCTCCACGAGATCGATGTCGTCGATCGTCATGCCGGCGCGCTTCATCGCCTGACGACACGCTTCGATGGGACCAAGGCCCATGATCTCCGGGTTGAGTGCCGAGACACCCGACGACACGATGCGAGCAAGCGGTGTGATACCCAAACGCTTTGCCATGTCGAGGCTCATCACCATGACCGCGGCGGCACCATCGTTGAGCGGACACGCATTGCCCGCCGTGATCTGACCATCGGGACGGAATGCCGGCTTTAGTGCCGAGAGACCTTCTGCAGTGGTGCCGTCACGCGGACCATCGTCCTTGTCGATAACTCGACCATCGGGAAGTGTCAGCGGAGTGATTTCACGCTCGAAGAAGCCGTTCTTCTGATTCTCCACAGCCAATTGCTGTGAGCGGGCGGCAAACCGATCCATGTCCTCACGCGAGACGTTCTCGATTTCACGCACGTTCTCGGCAGTCTGACCCATGGCGATGTAGTAGTCGGGCAATCCCGACGGCGCAGTCCAGGTTGGCTGGCCACCCTCAGCGCGCTTCTTGGTGCGCGCACCCGGCACCTTGAAAACTGGGTTCGGTGCAGTGTCACTTGCCCCCGACATGTAGCGGCTGACCGTTTCAACGCCAGCTGCAATGAAGCATTCTCCTTCACCCGACTTAATCGCATGGGCGGCCATGCGGATGGATTGGAGACTCGACGAGCAATATCGGTTGACGGTGACGCCCGGAACGTCGTCCAACCCAGCGAGAATCGCCACCGCACGGGCAATATTGAAACCGCCTTCGCCAGCAGGTTGACCTATGCCCATGATCAGGTCCTCCACTTGTTCCTGCTTCACCTGTGGAACTTTTTCCATCAACGCCTTGACGACTTGAGCCGACATGTCGTCAGGGCGCAGATCGACGAGAGAACCTTTGTTGGCACGGCCGATCGGGCTGCGTGCTGTCGCGACGATCACTGCTTCAGTCATGGGGAAACCTCATTCTTTGTTTGCTGGATGTTCTGATCTCTGGCAATTAGTTACCGAACGGTACCATTCGGCCATGGAGTTGCGCCCAATCCCCCTTGACCAGATCGACTTGTCAAGCCCCGAGTTTTGGACGGGGCCACGCGAGCATCGCGAATCCACCTTCGCCACGCTGCGCCGCGAATCGCCCATCCACTTCTTCCCCGAGCACGACATGCCGTTCTTCCCAGCGGGTCCTGGCTATTTCGCCATCACCAAGCACGAGGACATCTGGCATGTGAGCCGCAACCCCGAGACGTTCTGCAGCGGGGAGGGATTCAACATCACCGACCTACCGGCCGAATTGCGTGAGTTCTACGGCTCGATGATCGCGATGGATGATCCCAAGCACGTTCGTCTGCGCACGATCGTTTCGAAGGCATTCACCCCGAAAGAGATCGGTCGCGTCGAACAGTTTGTCCGAGATCGCGCCGCGGGAATACTGGATCGAGTGCTCGAAAAGCACGGCGACGGCGAATTCGATTTTGTCGACAACATTGCTGCCCCATTCCCCCTTGAAATCATCTGCCAAATGATGGGAATTCCTCCGTCCGATGAACGCCAGATCCTCGAGTGGTCGAACGTGATCCTCGGTGCGGGCGACCCGGATTTCGGTGGCACTTTCGAGAACCTGATGAACGTCTCGCTGGAGATCTTTGCGTATGCCCAAGCACACGGCGAGGCCCGCTTGAAGAATCCCGCCGACGACCTGACGAGCGTGATGATGAACGCCACCGTCGACGGAGACCGGATGACTCCTCAGGAATTCGGTTCGTTTTTCATCCTGCTTGTCGTGGCGGGCAACGAGACCACACGCAATGCAATCAGTCACGCGATGCTCGCGCTCACTACGCACCAGGATCAACGCAAGATCTGGTTCGACGACTTCGAGGCCAACACCAAGACTGCCGTGGAAGAGATCGTCCGCTGGGCAACACCAGTGATCAACTTTCGCCGTACGGCTACTCGCGACACCGAAATCCGTGGCGTGAAGATCGCCGCGGGACAAAAAGTGGTGATGTGGTACAACTCCGGCAATCGTGACGACGATGTCTATGCCGATCCCTATCGCTTCGATGTCACCCGCACAGCCAACCCAGCCCAGATCGGTTTCGGTGCCGGCGGTCCACACTTCTGCTTAGGCGCCAACCTCGCTCGCCGCGAGATTGCGGTGATGTTCGATGAGATCAGGCGCAAGGCCCCAAACCTGCACGTAACGGGTGAACCCGCCTACCTGCAGAGCAACTTCATCAACGGCATCAAGCGCATGCCGGCACGACTCGGGGTGTGAGCGACCTCAGCGAACGTATGTCAAGGCGTTCGCGGTGAATCCGTCAAAGCTTGCTGCCTCGAGGCCTGGACGCTTTTCCACCATCATCGAACCGTCCTCATTCAGTTGGAATGCAAGTGAGCCGACAATGGCGCTCCCAGGTGTGAGTTTGTATCCCTTGACAGGTCGCGACGGGTCCATCATCGAACCATCAGGCGCGAGATAACCGAACTCGACCAGATCGACAACGGTAGGAGGCATGCCGGACTTCACTGTCGACGGATTGATGTTGCCCTTTGACATGAATTGGCACGGACATCCTTCCCAGTCACCAATGCTGTAGATCAATGCAGTTGGATCGACAGGATCGGGCGCAAGGGCCAAGTGCGTGTCCCAATAGCCTCGGGCAACCTTGCCATGGTTGTCGTAGGAAGCCTTCTGATCTCCCACTCCTCGATATCCATTGGTTCCTTTCACGAACCAGTTTCCTTGTGCGGTCCCGTCTATGTCATGGAAGATCGTTCCGCCAATTGGATCAACCGTGCGCAATGTCTTGGCTTCATACGCCGCCCGAATGTCGGCGGAGAAGAATTCGAAAGGGTTCGCCGTATAGGGCTTCCATGATTCGAATTGCAGATACGAACCAGGATTGATCATGTCAACTTTTGCGCTGGTGGCAAAAGTTGAAAAATCGAATCCGGGATTGGCTGATTCGTCAGCAATCGTCTCACCAGCAGACACGCGAATGCTCCCTGTCCACCTGCCAGTCTCCGCGGCTGCCTTGGCGGCTTCCGCGGCCGCTCCCTGGAGCTCGCCGACATGGATGAACACGCTGTACAGATCACAAGAATGGGAGATCACCACTCGATAATCCGGATATGGATAATCGTTGTTCTTGCGGAAGTCCTCCACTTGCACGATTTGACCGCCAGCAGGGGAAGTGACAGTGAAGGTTCCAGGTGCACTTCCTTCAGTGCCTTGCGGGTAATAGACGTAGATGTGATCGATCGGCGTGACATGCGTGCCCAGCATCGCTCCCAAGGGCACCACATGACTCCACTGATCCGCAGATCCGATTCCCGCGGAGTAGGACGTCGGTCCGTTCGGATCACACTCGTCACCGAACACCGAGTTCAGCGAGATGTAGGTTCCTTCGGCAAGTTTTCCTTCGGAATCGACGTCCCACATCAATTCGCCAGCGGAATTCATCCCGCACTTCAACGGAATCCCACCCACGTCAAACGCAGTTTCTCCATCATTTGAGCAGCCCTGATACCGCTCGACGCCACTACCTCCGTCACCGCCACTTGACGAACTCCCGCACGCTCCAAGCATCAGCATGCAGACACACCATCCAGCTGTCAGTCGCGACTTCATCTGAGCACCTCCACCTGGGGACCTTACAACTTTGATCACAGTTCAAAACGACAAAAGGCCCCGCCGGAAATCCGACGGGGCCTTCTTATCGACTGGGCGATCAGGAGCAGCCGCTCGACGATCCGCAATCACCGCACACGTAGCACGCACCAGCGCGCTGCATGTTGGCGGATCCGCAGGAAGAGCAAATCGCACCCGTGCCCGCGGGCTTAGCCGACTGGTGAGAGTCGACGGCCATTTGGGCAACGAGATCTTCCACCGAAGGAATCGTCTTCGGGTCGCTCATCATCTGGGCGCCCTGCGTGGTCTCCACCACCGACTCCTCCACTCCCGGCAGCGTCGGCTGCATGCGCTCTTCACGAGTGAAGATGCCGAGCTCGGCACGCTCGTCCGGCGACAGGTACTCCACCGCGAGACGGCGGAACAGGTAGTCGACGATCGAAGAGGCCATGCGGATGTCGGAGTCATCCGTCATTCCGGCCGGCTCGAAACGGGTGTTGATGAACGCTTCGACGAATGCGCGCAGCGGCACGCCGTACTGGAGTCCGTACGAGATGCTCTTGGCGAAGGCGTCCATGATGCCGGCCAAGGTGCTCCCCTGCTTGGACACCGTGAGGAAGATTTCGCCGGGGCGACCGTCCTCGTACTCGCCAATCGTGGCGAATCCCTTGGTGTCCGAAACGCGGAACTCGAAGGTGCGACCACGACGCGAACGCGGCAGCTTCTGGCGGACCGGCTTGTGCACGATCTTTTCCACCACCTGCTCGACAGCAGCGGCGACGGCGTCCGTCTTCTTGTCGTCGTCCTTCTTCGCCGTCGAGAGTGGCTGACCCACCTTGCAATTGTCGCGGTAGATCGCCACGGCCTTGACGCCGAGTTCCCACGCGAGCATGTGCAACGCCTCGATGTCTTCGATCGTGGCCT